>NZ_JABWRA010000160.1:0-261 GCF_014268705.1 Pseudomonas sp. SWRI179
TCACCCCCGGCACGTTCACCGGCACCTACGGCACCCTGGTGCTCAACGCCGACGGTTCCTACACCTACACCCTCAACACCGCCGACGCCGACTTCAAGGGTTTGCACGGCGGCGGCAATGGCAGCGAAACCTTCACCTACACCCTGACCGACGCCGACGGCGACACCAGTACCGCGAACCTGGTCTTGCAGGTCCACAACAACGACGACCCGGTGATCATCACCGGCCTCGACACCGAAGGCGGCGAGCTGTCATTGCAGG
>NZ_JABWRA010000161.1:0-256 GCF_014268705.1 Pseudomonas sp. SWRI179
AGGCGCTAGTAATACTGGCTCGCAAGCTTGCTCGGATCGTATTCGCTTTGCTGAAAGGACAAAGCGAATACCAACCAAAAGCGGCTTGAGGACTTCCCCTCAACCATAGAATCTCCCACAGTTTTGGATCGGGGTGTTCACAAATTCTGCGTTCAACCCCAAATACCCTGTGGGAGCGAGCCTGCTCGCGATAGCGGTCTGTCTGAAAAAGTGATGTTGAATGGACCGCCGCCTTCGCGAGCAAGCCCGCTCCCAC
>NZ_JABWRA010000162.1:0-254 GCF_014268705.1 Pseudomonas sp. SWRI179
TTTCTAGTTCCTTGGTACACATGAGGCGTCGTCGCATCCAGCTTCTTTGCCGGTGCCTCCCCCTGTGGCGAGGGAGCTTGCTCCCGCTGGGCTGCGCAGCAGCCCCCTGTCGGTCAACCTGGCTATCAATGTTGACTGGGCTATTTTTGGGGCCGCTGCGCGCCCCAGCGGGAGCAAGCTCCCTCGCCACAGGGGGAGGCACCGGCAAAGAAGCTGGATGCGACGACGCCTCATGTGTACCAAGGAACTAGAAA
>NZ_JABWRA010000163.1:0-250 GCF_014268705.1 Pseudomonas sp. SWRI179
ATCACCTGCGCCGGCTCTTGTGGCGAGGGAGCTTGCTCCCGCTGGGCTGCGAAGCGGCCCCAAAGCCAGTCACCGGGGTGTATCAGAAAGATGCCATCCGCTTCATTGGGGGCGCTGCGCACCCCAGCGGGAGCAAGCTCCCTCGCCACGGGGGTGGTGGCTGGTTTATCTGTGAACACCATCAGCGCCGGCGAGTAGGCGGGGCCTGGCTGAACACATTCCCCTGTGGGAGCGAGCCTGCTCGCGATAG
>NZ_JABWRA010000164.1:0-250 GCF_014268705.1 Pseudomonas sp. SWRI179
TGATTTCGGGGCTTATTTGCGGCGTTGATCAACTGAACACTATAGGGACAGGTGTACACCCCCCGTGGCGAGGGAGCTTGCTCCCGCTGGGGCGCGAAGCGGCCCCAAATCCAGGCGCCTCAGTGTGCCCGCCTTGTTCAGAATGGGGCTGCTTCGCAGCCCAGCGGGAGCAAGCTCCCTCGCCACGGGGGGTGTACACCTGTCCCTATAGTGTTCAGTTGATCAACGCCGCAAATAAGCCCCGAAATCA
>NZ_JABWRA010000165.1:0-247 GCF_014268705.1 Pseudomonas sp. SWRI179
AGCGATGTCAACGACACCACTACCGTGACGTTGACTGCTACGCCGACCGTGAACGAAAACGGCACCATCACCTACACCGCCACCCTGACCGGTGCCGATGGCAAGCCTGTTACTGCGCAAAACGGTCCGGTCACCGTGACGTTGGAAAGCGGCAAGACCATCACCATCGCAGCCGGCGCTAGCTCGGGTGCGTTGGATGTAGCCGTTGGCAACGATGTGTACCAAGGTCCGACTACCGTCACCGAAA
>NZ_JABWRA010000166.1:0-238 GCF_014268705.1 Pseudomonas sp. SWRI179
CGGTCAGGGTGGCGGTGTAGGTGATGGTGCCGTTTTCGTTCACGGTCGGCGTAGCAGTCAACGTCACGGTAGTGGTGTCGTTGACATCGCTAACCACAGTGCTAACTGGCGTGGTGTTTGGAGCGATAGCTTCGAGGTTGCCGCCAATGGCGGTACTGATGCTTTCGGTGACGGTGGTCGGACCTTGATAAACGTCGTTACCCACAGCGACATCGAGCGTACCCGAACTTGCACCGGC
>NZ_JABWRA010000167.1:0-235 GCF_014268705.1 Pseudomonas sp. SWRI179
CGAGCCACGGCTATCGCGAGCAAGCTTTGCTCCCACGCTGGATTTTCGGTAGGCACAAAAATTCATGTACACCCAGCCCCCTGTGGGAGCGAGCCTGCTCGCGAAGGGGCCGGCACATCCAATATCTTCATTGACCGAGCCACCGCTATCGCGAGCAAGCTTTGCTCCCACGCTGGATTTTCGGTAGGCACAAAAATTCATGTACACCCAGCCCCCTGTGGGAGCGGGCTTGCTC
>NZ_JABWRA010000168.1:0-232 GCF_014268705.1 Pseudomonas sp. SWRI179
GTAGTGTGGGGTTTCCCCATGTGAGAGTAGGTCATCGTCAAGATTAAATTCCGAAACCCCTATCTGCTGATGCAGGTAGGGGTTTTGTTTTAGTAAGAGTCATCGATTTTACCGACACGTTGCTGTTGAACGGGTTGGACACCGAATTTCTTGACGACCATAGAGCATTGGAACCACCTGATCCCATCCCGAACTCAGCAGTGAAACGATGCATCGCCGATGGTAGTGTGGG
>NZ_JABWRA010000169.1:0-230 GCF_014268705.1 Pseudomonas sp. SWRI179
TCAGGTGAATAGAAAGGCATGACCATACTCTTGCCGCCCCCGAAATGCTTTTAGGAATTTGGAGAGGCGACAACTAGCCTGACACCGGGGGGTGAACACAAGACTCATGAGCACCCAAGGTCACCTGTGGGAGCGGGCTTGCTCGCGAAGAGGCCGGCCCATCCAACATCACTGCAAACTGGCCCGCCGCTTTCGCGAGCAAGCCCGCTCCCACAATGGATCTGCGGTGA
>NZ_JABWRA010000017.1:0-117460 GCF_014268705.1 Pseudomonas sp. SWRI179
GAATTCTACAGCGTTACTCGCTGCTGTCAACACCTCTTTTTCACCGCTTTCGACCGAGAAGATCGAACCGCCGATAGAGCCAAACATCACCGCTCTATCTGCTCCTTCCAAGCTTCGATGAACTGAAGCCCAACACCTTCGAAACCTACTTAACTCATTGAATCTCAAGGAGTTTTCCGTTTCGACTGCGCCGGAAGTGGGGCGAATTATAGACTTCCAGAATCTGCCGTCAACCCTTAATTTCAGCTTTATTCGGATTTCAGCGTAATCCGCGCAAAAGCCTTCTTGCCGGCCTGGCATACATGAGTAGATCCCAGCTCATATATATAGGTGCGATCCACAACCTCACCATCTACACGCACACCGCCCGAACCAAGGAGATCTCGTGCCACCGCTGCATTCTTGACCAAGCCTGCTTTATTAAGGACGGCCGCAATCGGCATATCCTCGGCAGCAACCAGCTCGATCTCCGGCAAGTCATCCGGCAGCTCGCCATCCTTCATACGATTACCCGCCGCACGGTGAGCGTTGGCAGCTGCCTCTTCACCATGGAAACGAGCAACGATCTCTTCGGCCAACTTGATCTTGACGTCCCGCGGATTAGCCCCAGCTTCTACATCAGCACGAAACGCATTGATCTCATCCATGGACCGGAAGCTCAACAGCTCGAAGTAGCGCCACATCAGCGCATCAGGAATGGAGACCAGCTTGCTGTACATGACGCCTGGCGCTTCCTGGATGCCCACGTAGTTGCCCAGCGATTTGGACATCTTCTTCACGCCATCCAACCCTTCCAGCAATGGCATGGTCAGGATGCACTGCGCCTCTTGACCATAACCGCGCTGCAGCTCACGCCCCATCAACAGGTTGAATTTCTGATCGGTACCGCCGAGCTCAACGTCCGCGCGCAACGCAACCGAGTCATAACCCTGCACAAGCGGATAGAGGAACTCATGGATAGCGATTGGCTGGTTGGTCGTATAGCGCTTGTCGAAGTCATCGCGCTCAAGCATGCGAGCCACGGTGTATTGAGACGTCAGGCGAATGAAATCCGCCGGCCCCATTTTATCCATCCAAGTGGAGTTGAAAGCCACTTCGGTCTTGGCCGGATCAAGAATCTTGAATACCTGGGTCTTGTAGGTCTCGGCGTTATCGAGGACCTGCTCGCGGGTCAGCGGCGGGCGCGTAGCACTCTTGCCGCTCGGGTCACCGATCATGCCGGTGAAGTCCCCTATAAGGAAGATGACCTGGTGGCCCAGATCCTGGAACTGGCGCAGCTTATTAATAAGCACGGTGTGACCCAGGTGCAGATCGGGCGCCGTCGGATCGAAGCCAGCCTTGATACGCAGCGGCTGCCCACGCTTGAGCTTTTCGATCAGCTCGGACTCGACCAACAGTTCTTCCGCACCACGCTTGATCAGCGCTAGCTGCTCTTCAACCGACTTCATAACAGACCCGTAAGGCTCAGATTCAAAGGGCCCCAACCATACAAGATCGCGCACCAAATACAAGGTTTGCCAGGCGCAAGGACGCCAATCCACAGAACAGAGCGTTCGCGGGCTTGCTTCGCAGGGGTTTTGGTTATATTTTATACAGTTATTTCATCTTCATCATGTCATTCATCTTTTCCAATTCATTTTTTCAAAAGCCAAAATTACTTATGACCACAGAACCGTCTAAAGCGCCGCCGCTTTACCCGAAGACCCACCTGCTTGCCGCAAGTGGCATCGCAGCCCTCCTTAGCCTGGCGCTCCTGGTGTTTCCCTCCAGCGATGTTGAAGCCAAAAAGACGACTCTGAGTCTTGAACTGGAAAGCCCTGCTGAACAACTGACACAAGAACAAGACGCCGCCGAAGCCGTTCAAGCCACAAACGAGCCGGCTGCTTCTCCGTTTGCACAGATTGAAAACAGCCCGCAAGACCCTGCCCAGGCCGCCTCTCAGGCAGAAGCGCCTGTGGCAGAAGAAAAGAAAGGACCGGACCATCGCGAAGTGATTGTTGCCAAGGGCGACACTCTCTCCACACTCTTCGAAAAGGTTGGCCTGCCTTCGACTTCGGTCCATGAAGTCCTGGCCAGCGACAAACAAGCCAAGCAATTCACTCAATTGCAACGCGGCCAGAAACTCGAATTCGAACTCAATCCAGACGGACAGCTGACCAACCTGCACACCAAGCTGAGTGACCTGGAAAGCATCACCCTGACCAAAAATGACAAGGGTTATGTATTCAACCGCGTCACCGCCAAGCCTACCGTTCGCTCGGCCTACGTCCATGGCGTCATCAACAGTTCGCTGTCCCAGTCCGCTGCGCGCGCCGGCCTTTCCCATAGCCTGACCATGGATATGGCCAGTGTCTTCGGCTACGACATCGACTTCGCCCAGGACATTCGCCAGGGCGACGAATTCGACGTCATCTACGAGCAGAAAGTGGTCAATGGCAAGAGCGTCGGCAACGGCCCGATTCTCTCCGCGCGCTTCACCAACCGCGGCAAGACGTACACTGCGGTGCGCTACACCAACAAGCAAGGCAACAGCAGCTACTACACCGCCGACGGCAACAGCATGCGCAAGGCATTCATCCGTACACCGGTTGATTTCGCCCGTATCAGCTCGAAGTTCTCCGCAGGTCGCAAGCATCCGATCCTGAACAAGATTCGCGCCCACAAAGGTGTCGACTACGCCGCCCCTCGTGGCACGCCAATCAAGGCAGCCGGCGACGGCAAGGTGTTGCTGGCAGGCCGTCGCGGCGGTTATGGCAACACCGTGATCATTCAGCACGGCAATACCTATCGCACCCTGTACGGGCACATGCAGGGCTTCGCCAAAGGCGTGAAGACTGGCGGCACCGTCAAGCAAGGCCAGGTGATTGGCTACATCGGCACCACCGGCCTCTCCACCGGCCCGCACTTGCACTATGAGTTCCAGGTCAACGGCGTTCATGTCGATCCACTTGGCCAGAAATTGCCGATGGCCGATCCGATCGCCAAGGGCGAGCGCACACGCTTCCTGGCTCAAAGCCAACCTTTGATGGCTCGCATGGATCAAGAGAAAGCCACCATGCTGGCCTCGAGCAAGCGCTAAGCATGGCGCTTTATATCGGTGTGATGTCCGGGACCAGCCTGGACGGCTTGGATATCGCACTGATCGAACTGACCCCGGCGATCAAATTGATCGCCACGCACTACATCCCCATGCCCGCCGTTCTGCGCACCGAATTGCTCGAATTGTGCAGCAGCGGGCCCGATGAGATCGCCCGCTCCGCCATTGCCCAACAAAGCTGGGTAAAGCTGGCCGCGCAGGGCATCCATACCCTGCTCAACGAACAGAAACTCAAGCCTGAAGACATCAGGGCGATTGGCAGCCACGGCCAGACCATCCGCCATGAACCGGCCCGTGGGTTTACTGTGCAAATTGGCAATCCGGCACTGTTGAGCGAATTGACCGGCATCACCGTCGTCAGCGATTTCCGAAGCCGCGATGTCGCCGCTGGCGGGCAAGGCGCCCCACTGGTCCCGGCGTTTCACGAAGCATTGTTCGAAGAACGAGCCGGTCATCGTGCCGTGCTGAATGTCGGTGGCTTCAGCAACCTCAGCCTGATAGCGCCCGCAAAACCTGTCGCCGGTTTCGACTGCGGCCCAGGCAACGTATTGCTCGATGCCTGGATTCATCAACACCGCGGTGAGCATTTCGATCGCGACGGCCAATGGGCCGCCAGCGGAAAAGTCGAGCCAGCCTTGCTCAAGGCACTGCTCAGCGACCCCTTCTTCGTCACCAAGGGTCCGAAAAGTACCGGTCGTGAAGTATTCAACCTGCCGTGGCTGAGCCAGCATTTGTCGCAGTTGCCAGCCTTCGCCCCGGAAAACGTCCAGGCGACGTTACTCGAACTGACCGCCCTGACTATCGTCGAATCACTTCAGTATGCCCAGCCGAATACTCAGGAGTTGCTGGTCTGCGGCGGCGGCGCGCACAACCAGGCGTTCATGAAGCGCCTGGCTGAATTGCTGCCAGAGGCCACCGTCAGCAGCACGGCGGCATATGGCGTGGATCCGGACTGGGTCGAAGCCATGGCGTTCGCCTGGCTCGCCCATTGCTGTCTTGAAGGTATTCCAGGTAACCGTCCAAGTGTCACGGGCGCCCGTGGCCTGCGCATACTCGGCGCTATCTACCCGGCCTGAATCCAATAATCACGGACAAAAAAAACGCCGCAGGGCCTAAGGCACCGCGGCGTTTTTATTGAAGCCTTCAGATCGAGAACGAAGAGCCGCACCCACAGGTCGTGGTGGCGTTAGGATTCTTGATCACGAAACGCGAGCCTTCCAGACCTTCCTGATAATCCACCTCGGCACCTGCCAGGTACTGGAAGCTCATCGGGTCGACCACCAGGCTGACCCCTTCGCGCTCGACAATGGTGTCGTCTTCGGCCACTTCTTCATCGAAAGTGAAGCCGTACTGGAAACCGGAACAACCGCCGCCCGTAACAAATACGCGCAGCTTCAAACGATCATTGCCCTCTTCATCGACCAGGCTCTTCACCTTGTGCGCGGCACCGTGGGTGAATTGCAAAGCCGTGGGGGTGAAGGTTTCGACGCTCATGCTGAATATCTCCCGGCGCTTACGCCGCCATAATGCGTGATGGCGGGCATTATCCGCTTCTCCTAGAAAATTGGTCAACTATTTAGAAGAGCAGCGGCGAGCTACAAGCCTCAAGCTTGCAGCCGCCAACATAAAGCTTATTGCTGCTATTACGGCAACATCCCCGCATGGGACAGTCCCAGACGCTCATCCAGCCCGAACAGGATGTTCAGGTTCTGCACGGCCTGGCCGGACGCGCCCTTGACCAAGTTGTCGATGACCGACAACACCACCACCAGATCACCGTCCTGGGGACGATGCACGGCGATCCGGCAAACGTTCGCACCGCGCACGCTGCGGGTTTCCGGATGACTGCCAGCCGGCATCACGTCGACGAACGGTTCGTTGGCATAACGTTTTTCAAACAACGCCTGCAGATCCACCGAACGATCGACGACAGTCGCATACAGGGTGGAATGGATACCACGAATCATCGGGGTCAGGTGCGGCACGAAGGTCAGGCCGACGTCCTTGCCCGCTGCCCGGCGCAAGCCCTGGCGAATTTCCGGCAAGTGGCGATGCCCTTTGACCGCGTACGCCTTCATGCTTTCCGACGTCTCGGAATACAGCGAGCCGACACTGGCGCCACGCCCGGCACCGCTGACACCGGACTTGCAGTCGGCGATCAGGCGCGAAGCATCGGCAAGACCGGCTTCCAGCAGCGGCAAGAACCCCAGCTGTGTCGCCGTCGGATAGCAACCCGGCACAGCGATCAATCGTGCCTGTTTGATCTTCTCGCGATTGACTTCCGGCAAGCCGTAGACCGCCTCTTCAAGCAGTTCCGGCGCACCGTGGGGCTGGCCGTACCATTTGGCCCATTCATCGGCGTCCTGCAGGCGGAAGTCCGCCGACAGGTCGATGACCTTGGTGCCGGCGGCCAGCAGTTCGCCGGCCAGGGCGTGAGCAACACCGTGGGGCGTGGCGAAGAACACCACATCGCAGGCGCCGAGGGTCTTGACGTCCGGAACGCTGAACGCCAGGCCGTCGTAATGGCCTCGCAGGTTCGGGTACATGTCGGCGACGGCCAGGCCGGCCTCGGATCGGGAGGTGATGACCACCACTTCAGCCTGCGGATGCTGTGCCAGCAGACGCAGCAGTTCGACACCGGTGTAACCCGTGCCGCCGACGATACCGACCTTGACCATAAACCTGCCCTCAACGAACCCACTGGAAAGCCGTCGATGATAGGGGCCGCAGGGCGTGGCGACAACCGTCAAGGTGACGTGCGGCCGCTCTAACCTCTACTATCGAGCTACCGTGATTTCTTGGAATAACTAAAAATGCTCTATCTGTGGCTCAAAGCACTTCACATTGTCAGCATGGTCTGCTGGTTCGCCGGCCTGTTCTACCTGCCTCGCCTGTTTGTCTATCACGCCCAAAGCGAGGACAGCGTCAGCAAAGAGCGCTTCAGCGTCATGGAGCGCAAGCTGTACCGCGGCATCATGGGCCCGGCGATGATCGCCACCCTCATATTCGGCATCTGGCTGCTGAGCCTCAACGCCGGTGCCTACTTCACTCAGGGAGGCTGGATGCACGCCAAGTTGACCTTGGTCGTGCTGTTGATCGGTTACCACCACATGTGCGGCGCCCAGGTGAAACGCTTCGCTCGTGGCGAAAACACCCGCAGCCATGTCTTTTATCGCTGGTTCAATGAGGTGCCGGTTCTGATATTGCTGGCTATCGTAATTCTGGTCGTCGTCCGACCGTTCTAATCTCCAATCAGCATTCATTATCCGGGGTACTTCCAATGTCGTTGCCCGCTCTGCTTGAACAACGCTTGCGCCTGCCCGTCGTGGCGGCGCCCATGTTCCTGATTTCCAATCCGCAATTGGTG
Organism: Pseudomonas sp. SWRI179; assembly: GCF_014268705.1. Classification (NCBI taxonomy): domain Bacteria; kingdom Pseudomonadati; phylum Pseudomonadota; class Gammaproteobacteria; order Pseudomonadales; family Pseudomonadaceae; genus Pseudomonas; species Pseudomonas sp. SWRI179. The sequence continues at coordinate 6,465 of NZ_JABWRA010000017.1, forward strand.
CTGGCCTGCTGCCGCAATGGCATCGTCGGCAGCTTTCCGGCGTTGAACCAGCGCGAAAGCAGCGGCTTCAAGGCCTGGCTGGAAGAAATCGAAGCAGGCCTGGCGACCCTGGAAAACCCGGCGCCCTACGCCGTGAACCTGATCGTCCATCACAGCAACCCGCGACTTCAAGCCGACCTGGCCATCTGCATCGAACACAAGGTGCCGATCGTCATCACCAGCCTGGGCGCGGTGAAAGAACTGGTGGACGCGGTGCACGGTTATGGCGGGCTGGTGTTCCATGACGTGACGACCCGACGTCATGCCGAAAAAGCCGCCGAAGCCGGTGTCGATGGCTTGATCGCCGTTGCCGCCGGCGCAGGCGGGCATGCCGGGACCTGGAGCCCGTTTTCACTGATTGCCGAGATCCGCCAGTTTTTCGATAAGACCCTGCTGCTTGCAGGATGCCTGAACCACGGCCATCAGATTCTGGCCGCACAATTGCTTGGCGCGGACCTGGCCTACTTCGGTACGCGATTTATCGGTACAAGCGAAAGCCACGCACCTGACGCTTATAAAGAGATGTTGCTCACATCCAGAGCCGCGGACATCGTGCATACTCCTGCTGTATCCGGGGTGCCGGCGAGTTTCATGCGCCAGAGCCTGGAGAATGCCGGTTTCGATCTCGCCGCCCTGCAGAACAAAGGCGAGGTGGATTTTGGCTCGAAACTCAAACCGCTGAACGATGAAGCCAAGGCCTGGAAAACCGTATGGTCCGCCGGCCAGGGCGTGGGTGGAATCGATGATTTGCCCAGCGTCGATCAGTTGGTGGCGCGCCTGGATGAAGAATACCGTCAAGCACAAGCCCGGGCGGCACAGCTTGGCGGGCAATGGCCGCGCTGAACCAGCCCAAACAAAACAACTACTTAACTTTCAGAGACAAGGATGCCGGGCATGAGCGAAACCCGTTTCAACATCGTGTTCGACGGCGGCGTGATGCCGGGCGTCGATACCACCACCGCCAAACTCAACCTCGCCGAGCTGTTCAAGAGCGACGTCGCCGCCATTGAACGACTGTTCACCGGTCGCAAGGTGGCCCTGAAAAGCAACCTGTCCCAGAACGAGGCGCAGCAGTACCTCGAAGCGCTCAACAAAAGCGGTATCGATGCCAGGATCGAAGCCGAACCCACCGTCCAATTGAGCCTTGGCGAAGTACAGGACGCGCCACGGCAACCGAGTGGACGCCACCCCGATTCGATCATCGAACCCGCCTCGCCCTACGCGCCTCCCCGCGCCGAAGTCGGTGAAGCGCTTGCCGAGTACAGCACCCTCAAGCCCTTCAGCTTCGATGGCCGTATTGGGCGCCTTCGCTACCTGGCCTGGACCATGGCGTTGACCCTGGCTCTACTGCCGTTGGTCGGCGTGGGCTTCTGGCTCGCCTCGACCTGGCTGCTGGCTTCCGACTCGATAGCGGCGCTCATTGTCGGCGGCCTGCTCGCCGCGGTCGTTGTGCTTGCCTTTGCCTTCGTGAGCATCCAGTTCAACGTCCAGCGCCTGCACGACCTCGGTTGGTCGGGGTGGTTGTGGCTGATCAACCTGGTTCCCTTCGTGGGCAGCATCTTCCCGTTCATCCTCATCATCGCGCCAGGCAACACCGGTGCAAACCAATATGGCCCGCCACCCCCGCGCAATACCACGGGGGTCAAGCTGTTGGCCTCGCTCTGGCTCGTGATGATCGTATTGATTTTCATCGCCACGTTTGCAGGCATCTTCGGAGCCCTCCAGGAAGACTACGACACCAGCAGCCTGAGCAGCTACGAAAGCAGCGAGTCCAGCAGCGAAACCGCTGAAGAGCCCGCCGTTGAGGCAGCCGAGCCCGCTCCGCCTTCTGTAGACTATGAAGAAGAAGAGGAACAATAAGCGCGCTTCATGCCGGTGACAGCCCAGTCATTTGGCGGCGGGCTGTTGCGATGGAGAACTGCATGACCCGTTACGCACTGATCACTGGCGCCTCCAGCGGCATCGGCCTGGCCATGGCTGAAGCGCTGGCCCGGCGTGGCCGCAACTTGATACTGGTGGCTCGACAACGTGATCGGCTGGAAAGCATTGCAATCGAACTGACCCAGCGGTTTGGCGTGGAGGTACTGTTCCGGGCTTGCGACCTGGGCGAACCGCTGAGGCTTTCAGGCTTTTTGCTGGAACTGGAGGAAGGTGAACGGCAAATCGACCTGCTGGTCAATTGCGCGGGTATCGGCACCAGCGGGCCGTTCCTGGGCCAGGACTGGATGACCGAGCAGGACCTGATCGAAGTCAACATTCTTGCCCTGACACGGCTTTGTCATGCCGTTGGCAATAGCATGGCGCTGCTTGGCGGCGGCCAGATCCTCAACGTTGCCTCGGTCGCCGCGTTCCAGCCCGGACCTTGGATGAGCACCTACCACGCCAGTAAGGCCTATGTGCTGCACTTCTCCGAAGCCCTGCGGGTTGAATTGAAGAAATGCGCGATCAAGGTCTCGGTGCTTTGTCCTGGTCCGACCCGAACCGGCTTTTTTTCCAAGGCGCAGATGGACGAGCAAAAACTCATCGCCAGCAAATCGCTGATGAGCCCGGAAGAAGTCGCCCTGTACGCCGTGCGCGCACTGGACAAAAACCGCGCCATCATCATTCCCGGACGCCGCAACCGCTGGCTGGCCGCACTGCCGCGGCTAGGATCACGGTGGCTGGTCCGGACGATCGCCGGCATGGTCAACAAGGCTTACTGCCCGCACTGATGCCCTCACGCTGAACAGCCAAGACACCTCAACCGAGGCCTTCGAGGCATTCGACCTCAACGAACCCAACGGAGAAAACAGCTGTGGATACTCTGTTTACCAAGATCATCAACCGGGAAATCCTGGCGAAGATCATTTACGAGGATGACCAGGTACTGGCCTTCCACGACATCGCCCCACAGGCGCCCGTGCACTTTCTAGTCATTCCAAAGAAACCGATCCGAACGCTCAATGATCTTACCGAAGAAGACAAGGGCCTGGCCGGGCACATTCTGTTCACTGCCCAGCGCCTGGCGCTGGAATTGGGCTGTGAAGAAGGTTTTCGCGTGGTGATGAATTGCAATGAACTGGGTGGGCAGACGGTCTATCACATTCATATGCATGTGCTGGGTCAGCGCCAGATGAACTGGCCGCCGGGCTGATACCCCTGACCCAACGCAAATCTTCGGCGGCCGATTGGGTTAAACTGGCCGCTGTGATTTTTCCCGGAGGTAAGCATGACTACCCAACGTCACTACTCGCCGATTGACCGCCTGTTGCTGCAAGCCGACACCGCGATGCGCACCCTGCTGCCCTTCAGTGGCCAGCCGTACCGCCCATCACCGGCGATCGTGCAACCGGACGCGCAATTGAGTGACGAGCAAACGCGCCACGTCGCTGGATTGATGCGTATCAACCACACCGGCGAAGTCTGTGCCCAGGCGCTGTATCAGGGCCAGGCGCTGACAGCGAAGCTGCCGCAGGTGCGTGAGGCAATGGAACATGCCGCCGAGGAAGAAATCGATCACTTGGTCTGGTGTGAACAACGGATTCGCCAACTGGGCAGCCACACCAGTGTCCTGAACCCGCTGTTCTATGGGATGTCGTTCGGGATCGGCGCCGTCGCCGGGCTGATCAGCGACAAAGTCAGCCTCGGCTTCGTCGCGGCGACCGAGCATCAAGTGTGCAAGCACTTGAACGAGCATCTGGAGCAATTGCCGGCTGAGGATGAGAAGTCCCGAGCGATCCTCGAGCAGATGCGCGTGGATGAAGAACACCATGCCGAAAGTGCGCTTGACGCCGGTGGTTTCCGTTTCCCGGCCCCGGTGAAATTCGGCATGAGCCTGCTGGCCAAGGTCATGACCAAGAGCACTTATCGGATTTGACGGATTGTAATCTGGATAACCCATCCTCATTCCTCGGAAACTAAAAAGGCGACTTCCCAACGGGAGTCGCCTTTTTTCTATCCGACAATTTCTGTGCAGCAAGTCGCAAGCCCTTGGATGGCGACTCAACCCAACTCGATGATTTCATAATCGTGGGTGATTTCGACCCCGGCGGCACCGAGCATGATCGAAGCCGAGCAGTACTTCTCGGCAGACAGCTCAATGGCGCGCTTGACCTGGGCTTCCTTCAGGGCTCGCCCCTTCACCACGAAGTGCATGTGAATCTTGGTAAACACCTTTGGGTCCTCAGTGGCGCGTTCCGCTTCGAGGAACGCTTCGCAGCTTTCGACGGCCTGGCGGGACTTCTTGAGAATGCTGACCACGTCGAAGTTGCTGCAACCGCCCACGCCCAACAGGAGCATTTCCATCGGCCGAACACCCAGGTTCCGGCCACCGGCCTCTGGCGGGCCGTCCATGACGACCACATGACCACTGCCTGACTCACCGAGGAACATGGCTTCGCCAGCCCATTGGATGCGTGCCTTCATCGCCAAGACTCCACTGTTAAAAAAGGGTCGCCAGCTTAGCACAGCACCTCGTCATGACGGCTCTCCGTCTTAGGAAGCTCTTCCTGTCAGCCTGTAGGTAAATTCTCGAATCTATTCAAGACGCCTCTGTTAAGCTGGCGCGAATTCGCTGGCGTATGGCCAGCTTTTAGCGATAGCCATTCGCCCTCATCACAAAACCAAATCACAACACTGCGCAGTCTTTCGGGATACAACCATGGTTGCCATTACTCCCACGCTCAAGATCAAGAATCTCGACAAACTTTTGATGCATTGTCAGCGCCGCCGCTATCCAGCCAAACACAACATCATTTGTGCAGGTGATCGTTCCGACACGCTGTTTTTCATCATCAAGGGCTCGGTTACCATCCTGATAGAAGATGACGACGGTCGGGAAATGATCATCGCCTATCTCAACTCCGGAGATTTCTTCGGCGAGCTGGGGTTGTTCGAACAGGCGGGCAAGGAGCAAGAACGCAGTGCCTGGGTGCGGACCAAGATTGAATGTGAAGTTGCGGAAATCAGCTACGCCAAATTCCGAGAACTGTCCCTGCAAGACCCGGACATTCTTTACGTCCTCAGCGGACAAATCGCACAACGCCTGCGCAATACCACCCGCAAGGTCGGCGATCTCGCGTTTTTCGATGTCACCGGACGTGTCGCACGTTGCCTGCTGGAATTGTGCAAGCAGCCCGATGCCATGACCCACCCCGACGGCATGCAGATCAAGGTGACCCGCCAAGAGATTGGACGGATTGTCGGTTGTTCGCGGGAAATGGTCGGTCGCGTACTCAAGGACCTGGAAGAGCGCAACCTGGTCAGCGTCAAAGGCAAGACCATGGTGGTGTTCGGAACGCGTTAAGCGCCCAGCAGTTGGGTCAGCATTTGCCGATACAACGCTTCGAGCCGCTCCAACGCGTGAGGCGCCGGGAATTTTTCATGCAGGGCGATGTGGCTCTCGGCACGCACTCGCTGCTCCAGGCCACAGGCTTCATTGAAGCGATTGACCGCCGCGACCATGGACTCGCGTTCGTTCTCCAGCAACAGCGCGCCATGAACCAGGCCCACCGGACGCTGACCGCCCTTGCTCTGGCGCCAGCGCTGAGCGGTGCCAACCATCTTCCGGCCGTCGAGGTTGACGTTGAAGCGTCCGTCGCAAAAGGCCCCTTCCACTTCGCCCAGCGAAGCCACCCCGCCCAATTCATCCAGCAATTGGCAGATGGGATCGCACAATCGGCGGTACCCGGTTTCGATGCGGCCATGGTCACCTTCGCTGCGCGGTGGCGCGTAGACCAAGGCGATATTGACGGTAGCGGCCGACTGCGGCACCGGCTCACCGCCGGTTTCGCGCAGCAGGACTGGCCAGCCATGGGCGGCCGATACTTCACAGGCGTGCTCGAACCCTGGCAGGCGACTCAAGCGGCGCGGCATGACCAGCGCGCGGTCATTGGGCTGCCAGAACAGCAGGCCGAACTCGGCGTCGCCCGCGCAGATGCTGGCCAAAAGATCCTGTTCGGCTTGCAGGCCCGCTTCGACGGTGAGGGACATCACAGGCGACATGGGTCAGTCCAGCGTCGAGCCGCTCACCGGCAGGCCTCGTTCAGGAAAGAACAGCCGCTGCAATTCCGTCCCCGGGTTCTCGGCCCGCATGAATGCCTCGCCCACCAGGAATGAATAAACATCGCTGACTTCCATCAGCTCGACATCGGCCCGATTGAGGATGCCACTTTCAGTGATAACCAAGCGATCCCGTGGGATGCGTGGCAACAGGTCCAGAGTGGTTTCCAGGCTGACTTCAAAGGTGTGCAGGTTGCGATTGTTCACCCCGACCAGTTTGGTATCGAGGGTTTTCAGGGCTCGCTCCAACTCGTCGCCGTCATGGACTTCCACCAGCACATCCAGCCCGACACTCTTGGCCACTGCCGCCAGCTCGGCCATTTTCACGTCGTCCAGGGCGGAAACGATCAACAGCACGCAATCGGCGCCCAGCGCCCGAGCCTCGACGATCTGGTACGGGTCGATCATGAAATCCTTGCGGATCACTGGCAACTTGCACGCTGCCCGCGCCTGCTTCAGGTAATCGTCGGCCCCTTGGAAAAAGTCGACGTCGGTCAGCACCGAGAGACAGGTCGCGCCGCCCTTCTCGTAGCTTCGTGCGATGTCGGCCGGAACGAAGTGTTCACGGATCACGCCCTTGCTGGGGGACGCCTTCTTGATTTCGGCAATCACCGCCGGCTGTTTTTTCTTGGCCTGATCGATCAGCGCCGTGGCAAAACCCCGCGGCGCATCCGCTGAACGCGCCAGGTTTTCCAGCTCGGCCAGACTGACGCGAGCGCGACGCTCAGCCACTTCCTCAGCCTTGCGAGCCAGAATGTTTTCCAGAACCGTTGGCACGCTCATCCTTCGTTCTCCACTTTGAATACGGCGGTAAATGCACCTAGCTCTTCGAGTTTTTCCCTGGCCAGGCCAGTGTGCAGTGCATCATGGGCCAGTTCCACGCCTTGCTTGAGGCTGCTGGCGTGGTCGGCGGCGTACAACGCGGCACCGGCATTGAGCACGATCATCTCGGCGGCTTTCTGGCCATTCTCGGTCTTGCGGCGACCCAGGGCATCGCGGATCAACTCCAGCGATTGGGCCGGACCATCGACCGCAAGGCCATGCAAGCTCTGGCTCTTCATGCCGAGGTCTTCAGGTTCGACCCAATACTCGCTGATCTGATCATTTTTTAGTTCGGCCACGAATGTGGGCGCCGCCAGGCTGAATTCATCCAGGCCGTCCTTCGAATGGACCACCAGCACATGCTTGCTGCCCAGGCGTTGCAGGACCTCGGCCAAAGGCCGACACAACGCCTGGCTGAACACGCCCACCACTTGATGCTTCACGCCGGCCGGATTCGTAAGCGGGCCGAGCATGTTGAACAGCGTACGCAGGCCCAGCTCACGGCGCGGCGCGGCAGCGTGTTTCATGGCGCTATGGTGCGTCTGGGCAAACATGAAACCAATGCCGACATTGTCGATACAGCGCGCCACTTGAACCGGCGTCAGGTTCAGGTAGATGCCAGCCGCCTCCAGCAGATCGGCACTGCCGCTCTTGCCTGAGACTGCGCGGTTGCCATGCTTGGCAACGGTGCAACCGGCCGCCGCAACGACAAACGACGAGGCGGTGGACACGTTGAAGATATTGGCGCCGTCACCACCGGTGCCGACCACATCGACCACGCCGTCCAGCGTCTTGAGTTCGACCTTGTCCGCCAACTCACGCATCGCCGAAACGGCACCGACGATCTCATCGATGCTCTCGCTTTTCATACGCATGGCCATCATGAACGCGCCGATCTGCGCATCCGTGCATTGGCCGGTCATGATTTCGCGCATCACGTCGCGCATCTCGTCGGTGCTCAGGTCGAGATGGCCGACGATACGGCTCAGGGCTGTCTTGATATCCATGAAAAGTCCTTAGCGCGTGCCGCCGGTTTGTTTGAGGAAGTTGGCGAACAGCTCGTGGCCCTGCTCGGTGAGAATAGACTCGGGATGGAATTGCACACCCTCGATATTCAACGTCTTGTGGCGCAACCCCATGATTTCATCGACGGAGCCGTCTTCAAGCTGGGTCCAGGCCGTCAACTCCAGGCAGCCGGGCAGCGTTTCGCGCTTGACGATCAGCGAGTGGTAGCGGGTGACGGTAAGCGGATGATTCAACCCGGCGAACACGCCCTTGTCCTCGTGGAATACCGGGCTAGTCTTACCGTGCATGACGTGCCGGGCGCGCACCACATCGCCACCGAATGCCTGGCCGATCGACTGATGCCCCAGGCAGACGCCCAGGATCGGCAGCTTGCCGGCGAAGTACTTGATGGCGTCGATGGAGATGCCCGCTTCGGTCGGCGTGCAGGGGCCGGGGGAAATCACGATGCGCTCAGGCTTGAGGGCTTCGATTTCGGCGATGGTCAATTCGTCGTTGCGCACGACCTTGACTTCGGAGCCCAGCTCGCCGAGGTATTGCACAACGTTGTAGGTAAAAGAGTCGTAGTTATCGATCATCAGCAACATGGCGTAAGCAACCTATTGAATTCACTGACTTTAAACACAGCCTTCAGCGAGTGACCCGCACGCTGCTGCGCTTGGCGAGGCGATTGATGCCCCGGCGAAGCGGTTCTACAGCGGGTAAAGAAGGCAAATCGGTACAGGTCCGGCGAGGCCGGCGGAGAATCGTCAGGCGCGCCAACGCCAACGGGCGTGTGCCTTGATCATTTGATCCAGAAGTTTGCTGACAATCGACACAGGGGAAGTCTCGTTCATACGTCCCGGCACAGTAGCTTAGCTGGGCGGAGCACGCAATATGAGCGATCCCGAAGGGCTTTGAAACAATCACGACGTTCCTGACAGGTGGCAAAACGCCGGAAGTTTTTGGTACTGTCGTCTCGTTTTCTAACAAAAATAAGATAAAAACGGACTTTCACATGATAAAGAAGACGCTGTTCGTACCGATTGCCGGTTGCCTGCTCGCGATGGCCTGCGCCCAGGCGAGCGCCGCCCCCAACCCTTATTCCAAGTTCATCGTGTTCGGCGACAGCCTCAACGACGCCGGCCAGCTCGCCGACCCGAACGGCCCGCCCGGCTCGACAGCGCGCTACACCAACCGAACCGGTCCGATCTACACCGACGGCAGCGGTGAAGCCTATTCGGCCAACTCCACCCAATTGCTTGGTGGGCGCCTGGGCTATTCCGCCGACGAGACCGCCGCTTCCACGTCGGCGGTCCGCGCCGGCGAGGGGCTGGCAGATGGCAACAACTGGGCGGTAGGCGGGTATCGCACCGACCAGATTCTCGAATCGATCACTGGCGTGTCCGACACCGGCGAGCGCAGCCGTCCCGGCTACTTGCAGTCCAATGGCCTGCGTGCCGATCCGAATGCGCTGTATTACATTTCCGGTGGAGGCAACGACTTCCTGCAAGGCCGGGTGCTTACCCTCGAGCAAGCGAGTGAAGCCGCGGACCGCCTGGCCACCAGTGTCCAGGCGCTGCAAACGGCCGGCGCCCGCTATGTGATGGTCTGGCTGCTACCCGACCTGGGCCTGACGCCCTTCCTCAACGGCAGCCCTGCACAAGACTTTTTTTCGCAGCTGGGCAACCAGTTCAACCAACAGCTGATCACGCGACTGCAAGGCATCGACGCCGAAATCATTCCGCTGAACATTCCGCTTTTGCTGAAGGAAAGCTTCGCCGACCCGGCACGATTCGGCCTCGCCACCGGCGAGAACCTCACCGCCACTTGCTTCAGCGGCAACGGCTGCACGGAGAACGCCACCTATGGCATCAACAGCGCCACGCCGGATCCCAGCAAGCTGATCTACAACGACGCGGTCCATCCCACCGAAGCCGGACAGAAACTGATCGCCGACTACGCCTTTTCCCTGCTCGCGGCGCCCTGGGAGCTGACACTGCTGCCGGAAATGGCCCACTCGACCTTACGTGCTCACCAGGATGAATTGCGCAGCCAGTGGCAATCGGACTGGGAAAACTGGCAGACGGTCGGCGAGTGGCGAGCCATCGTCGCCGGTGGCGGCCAGCACCTGGACATGGACAGCCAAGGCAGCGGCGCCAGCGCCGACGGCAGCGGCTACAGCCTCAACGTGGGCGGCAGCTATCGCCTCAACGAGGCTTGGCGCATAGGTGTCGCCGCCGGTTTCTACCGCCAGGACATGGACGCAGGCGATAACGATTCGACGTACAAGCTCAACAGCTACCTGGCGACGGCTTTCGCCCAGTTCCAGCAAAACCGCTGGTGGGCCGACGCGGCGCTGACCGGCGGCAAGCTCGACTACGACAACCTGGAGCGCAAGTTCGACCTGGGCGTCAACGAAGCGCAGGAGAAAGGCGACACCGACGGCCATCTCTGGGCATTCAGCACGCGGGTGGGCTACGACATCGCCCAGCCGGGCAGCGAATGGCACCTCTCGCCGTTTGTCAGCGCTGATTATGCGAAGGTGGAAGTGGATGGTTATTCGGAAAAGAGCAACCGCTCCACGGCCCTGACCTTCGATGACCAGACCCGCGATTCGAAACGCCTGGGCATTGGCTTGCAGGGCAAATACAACATCACCCGGCAGACCCAGGTGTTTGGCGAATATGCCCACGAACGCGAGTACGAAGACGACACGCAAAAGGTCAACATCGCCCTCAACAGCCTGCCGGCCAACGACTTCACGCTGGAAGGCTACACACCACAGAGCCACCTGAATCGCCTGAACCTGGGGGTCAGCCACAAACTCACCCAGGACCTGGCGTTGCGGGGCGGTTATACACTGCGCAAGGACGATGACATGACCCAGCAAGGGGTGAGCCTGGGGGTCAGCCTGGACTTCTGATTGTGTAATCCCTGTGGGAGGGAGTTGCCTGAAGGACCTGTGGCGAGGGAGCTTGCTCCCGCTCGACTGCGCAGCAGTCGCATCAATGTGATGGGCCCGCTTCGCAGGCCAGCGGGAGCAAGCTCCCTCGCCACAGTTGTATGCTGAAGGGCTTCAGTCGTTCGAGGTCTGCTCGGCCAGCGCCACGGCGCGGAACATCGCGCGGCGCTTGTTCAGGGTTTCTTCCCATTCCAATGCAGGCACCGAGTCGGCGACGATACCGCCGCCGGCCTGCACGTGCAGTTCGCCGTTCTTGATCACCGCGGTGCGGATGGCAATCGCGGTGTCCATGTTGCCGTTCCAGGCGAAATACCCCACCGCCCCGCCGTATACCCCACGCTTGACCGGCTCCAGCTCATCGATGATTTCCATCGCGCGGATTTTCGGCGCGCCGGACAAAGTGCCCGCAGGCAGGATCGCCCGCAAGGCATCCATCGCCGTCAGCCCGGCCTTCAATTGGCCGGTGACGTTGGAGACGATGTGCATCACGTTGGAATAGCGCTCGATGACCATCTTCTCGGTGAGTTTCACCGAACCGATTTCCGAGACCCGCCCGGTGTCGTTGCGCCCCAGGTCGATCAACATCAGGTGCTCGGCGATTTCCTTGTCGTCCGACAGCAGGTCCTCTTCCAGCGCCCGGTCAGCCTCCTCCGTGGCGCCACGGGGGCGAGTGCCGGCGATCGGGCGCACGGTGATCAGGTTGTCTTCGACCCGCACTAGCACTTCCGGCGAACTGCCCACGACATGGAAGTCGCCGAAGTTGAAGAAGTACATGTAGGGCGTCGGGTTGAAGCAGCGCAACGCCCGGTAGAGATCGATGGGCGCGGCCTTGAAGTCGATGGACATCCGTTGCGACGGCACCACTTGCATGCAGTCGCCGGCGAGGATGTATTCCTTGATGGTGTCGACGGCCCGTTCGTAATCGTCCTGGGTGAAGCTGGAACGGAACACCGGGTCGGCCGCCGACTGCTTGCTGAAATCCAGGCCAGGACGCGGCGTGATCGGCTGACGGAGTTTTTCCAGCAGTGCCTGCAGGCTTTTCTGACCTTGCTCGTAGGCATCTTCCCGGGACGGGTCGGCGAGGACGATCGCGTGCATCTTGCCGGCGAGGTTATCGAAGACCACCACCGCGTCGGAGACCATCAGCAAGATGTCTGGCACGCCCAGCGGATCAGGGTTCGGGCAGGTGCCCAGGCGCTTTTCCACGTAGCGCACGCAGTCGTAGCCGAAATACCCCACCAGCCCGCCGTTGAAACGCGGCAGGCCGGGGATGGTCGGCACGTTGTAGCGGGCCTTGAAGGTTTCAACGAAGGCCAGCGGATCTTCGACTTCGAGGCTTTCGATTTCGACGCCGTCGTGGGTCACGCTGATGCGATGGTCATGGACCCGCAGCACCGTACGGCACGGCAAGCCAATGATGGAATATCGACCCCACTTTTCGCCGCCCTGTACCGATTCGAGCAGGTAGGAATTGGGCTGGTCGGCGAGCTTGAGATAGATCGACAGCGGTGTGTCGAAGTCGGCCAGGGTTTCGCAGGCAAGGGGGATGCGGTTGTAGCCGGCAGCGGCTAGACGCAGGAATTCTTCACGGATCATGGGATGCCTCGTGGCAAGAGGAACTGACAGTCAGGTATGCAAACGCGCCGGATAACCGGCCAGGATCATGTCAGGTGCGCCAACGCCAGCGGGCCAAGGCCTTCATGACTTTCATCCAGAGTTTGCGAGTGACCACCACGATGGCGTTTCCAGAAGAGGATTGAACAGCGTCGGGCAACGTTATCTCAGCGGCCGGGTCCAGGCAACCGGGAATTAACAGGCGCAAATCGTCGATCACCAGCGTCGGAAACTCTTCGGCGATGGGCCGGCCATGGTTGTAGCCATAACTCAACGCCACGCACTTGACCCCCGCCGCCTTGGCCGCCAGCACATCGCTGCGCGAGTCGCCGACAAACAAGGATTGGGAAGCCGGGATGTTGGCCATTTTCATCACGAAGAACAGCGCGGCCGGATCCGGTTTTTTCTGTGGCAAGGTATCGCCACCGATGATCCAACGGAAATAGCGGCCAATTTTCATCTGGTCCAGCAGCGGCGCCACGAAGCGTTCCGGCTTGTTGGTGATCAGGGCCATTTCCACGCCCTGCTTTTTCAGCCACTTGAGGGTGGAGCGCACGCCAGGATAGACCACTGTCAGCTGGTGATTGTCTTCGTAGGCTTCATTGAACAACGCCAGCGCCTGCTCGGCTTCGGCCTCATCTACGCCTTGGGCATCGATGTCGTTGGCCAGGGCCCGGCGCACCAGCATGGGCGCGCCGTTGCCGACCCAGTGGCGCACCGCGTCGATGCCGGCGGGCGGGCGCCCAAGCTTGAGCAGCATCGTGTCCACGGCCGCCGCGAGGTCCGGGACCGAATCGACCAAGGTGCCATCGAGGTCGAACATCACCAGACGCGGCAAGCTGCCGGGGAAGAGCTGCTCGAAGCCGCTCATGGGCGCGCCAGGGCCAGTTCGGCGCGCATTTTTGCGATCACCTCTTGGTAGTCGGGCGCGTTGAAGATCGCAGAGCCGGCGACAAAGGTGTCGGCGCCGGCCGCGGCGATTTCACGGATATTGTTCACGTTCACGCCACCGTCGATTTCCAGGCGGATGTCACGGCCCGAGGCGTCGATCAGGGCACGGGCTTCGCGCAGCTTGTCGAGGGTGCCCGGGATGAACTTCTGCCCGCCGAAACCAGGGTTGACGCTCATCAGCAGGATCATGTCGACCTTGTCCATCACGTACTTGAGCACGTCCAAGGGTGTCGCCGGGTTGAACACCAGGCCGGCCTTGCAACCGCCTTCGCGGATCAACTGCAAGGAGCGGTCGACATGCAGCGTGGCTTCCGGGTGGAAGGTGATGTAGGTGGCGCCTGCCTCGATGAAGTCACCGACGATGCGGTCCACCGGGCTGACCATCAGGTGCGCGTCGATCGGCGCGGTGATGCCGTATTTGCGCAGCGCCGCGCAGACCATCGGGCCGATGGTCAGGTTGGGCACGTAGTGGTTGTCCATGACATCGAAATGCACGATGTCGGCCCCGGCGGCCAGAACATTGTCCACTTCCTCCCCCAGGCGGGCGAAGTCGGCGGAGAGAATCGACGGAGCAATAGCGAAGGGCTGCATGACGCACCTGTTTTGAGCGAAATCACGATGGCGCGCATTGTATACCTCAAGATTTGGCGCGCCCACCGTGACAGTCGATCAATACGCCGCGCGGTAGATCTTCTCGATATCGGCGGCGCTCAACTGACGCGGATTGTTGCGCATCAGGCGCTCGATCCCCGCCGCCTCCACCGCCATGGACGGGATCACGTCCTCGGTCACCCCCAGGCTGCTCAGGCCCTGGGGAATCTGCACGGCGGCGCACAGCGCAACCATGGCTTCCACGGCTTCGTCGGCCGCTTCAAGATCACTCAAATGAGCGGTCCTGATGCCCATGGCCTCGCCGATATCACGCATGCGCTCGACGCAGGCCATCTTGTTCCAGGCCATCACATACGGCAGCAACAAGGCGTTGGCGACACCATGGGACACATGAAAGCGCCCGCCCAACGGATAGGCCAGCGCATGCACCGCACCGACCCCGGCATTACCGAAGGCCATGCCGGCCATCAAGCTGGCCGTGGCCATGTCTTCACGGGCTTGCAGATGGTTAGGATTGGCATAGGCCTTGGGCAGCGCGCGGGTGATCAGTTTGATTGCGCCGATGGCCAGGGCATCGGTGATCGGCGAAGCATTGAGCGACAGGTAGGCCTCGATGGCGTGCACCAGCGCATCGACGCCACTGGCGGCCGTGACGCTGCGCGGGCAGGTGAGGGTCATTTGCGGGCTGACCAGCGCCACGTCCGGCAACAGAAAATCGCTGACGATGCCTTTTTTCAGCTGCGCGGCCTTGTCGGAGAGGATCGCCACGTTGGTGACTTCCGAACCGGTGCCGGCCGTGGTGGGGATGGCAATCATGGGCGGGCCTTTGCGCGGCACCTGATCGACGCCGAACATGTCCTGCAATTCGCCGTGATAACCGGCATAGACGCCCACGCATTTGGCGATGTCGATGGCACTGCCGCCGCCCAGGCCGATCAGGCCATCGTGGCCGCCGTCGCGGTAGGCTTGCATGCAGTCTTCGACGATGGCGATTTCCGGGTCCGGCATGACCCGGTCGAAAATCTCGTAGTCGCGCCCGCCCAGGTGCTGCAGGGCCAAGTCCACGGTGCCGGACTTGACCAGCGCCGCGTCGGTCACGATCAGCGGATTGTCGACGTCCAGTCGCGTCAGCTCGGCGGCCAGTTGCTCGATGGCAGCGGCACCGGTGATCAGTTTATGGGCGATCTTGAATGAGGAAAGACTCATGTGCGCGGCCTCTTATTCGAGTATGGGCTGGCACAAGGATAGCTCGGTATTGAGGGTTGTCTGCCATTCAGCTTATGAATACACCGCAAACCCAATGTGGGAGCGGGCTTGCTCGCGAAAGCGGTGTAACAGTCGACCCAGTTGTTGGATGTTCCACCGCATTCGCGAGCAAGCCCGCTCCCACAGGGATCAACGCTAACCGTCAGACTTGGGCAGTGCGCAGCTTCTCGCTACGCCCGCGCAACCATTCCAGGGTCAGCAGCAGGACCACCGAGAACGCAATCAGCAACGTCGCCGCCGCGGCGATGGTAGGGCTGAGGTTTTCGCGGATACCACTGAACATCTGCCGTGGCAGGGTTGCCTGCTCAGGGCCAGCGAGGAACAGCGTCACCACCACCTCATCGAACGATGTTGCGAAGGCGAACAGTGCGCCAGAGATCACGCCCGGGGCGATCAACGGCAGGGTCACCCGACGAAACGCCGTCAGTGGCGATGCTCCAAGGCTGGCGGCGGCGCGGACCAGGTTGTGGTTGAACCCCTGCAAGGTCGCCGACACCGTGATGATGACGAACGGCACACCCAGCACCGCATGGACCACGATCAGCGAGAAGAAACTGTTGCCCATCCCCAGCGGTGCGAAGAACAGATAACTGGCCACGCCGATGATCACCACCGGCACTACCATGGGCGAGATCACCAAGGCCATCACCAGCGCCTTGCCGGGGAAGTCGCCGCGGGTCAGGCCGATGGCCGCGAGCGTGCCGAAGATCATCGCCAGCAAGGTCGCCGCCGGGGCCACGATGATGCTGTTTTTCAGTGCCCGCATCCATTCGGCCGAGGCGAAGAAATCGTGGTACCACTGCAGCGAAAAACCTTGCAGCGGGTACACCAGGAAACTGCCGGAGTTGAACGACAGCGGAATGATCACCAGCACCGGCAGGATCAGGAACAACAGGATCAACCCGCAGAGTATGCGCAGGCTGTAGAACCACACCCGCTCAATGGGGGACATGTAAGGACTCACCATTTTCGATCTCCCCTTAGCTCAGGCGCAGGCGACTGGCGCCCACCAGCCAGCTGTAAATCAGATAAAGCACGATGGTCGCCAGCAACAGCAGCCCGCCGAGCGCTGTGGCCATGCCCCAGTTGATGCTGGTGTTGGTGTAGAACGCGACGAAGTAGCTGACCATCTGGTCGTTCGGGCTGCCCAGCAACGCCGGCGTGATGTAGTAGCCAATCGCAAGGATGAACACCAACAGGCAACCGGCGCCAACACCGGCGTAGGTCTGCGGGAAGTACACCCGCCAGAAGCTGGCGAACGGGTGGCAGCCCAGGGAAATCGCCGCCCGCATGTAAGTAGGCGAGATGCCTTTCATCACGCTGTAGATCGGCAGGATCATGAACGGTAATAGGATGTGAACCATGGAGATGTACACACCGACGCGGTTGAACACCAGTTCCAGGGGTTTATCGATGACACCCATGGCCATCAGCGCGCTGTTGATCAAGCCGCCCGATTGCAGCAGCACGATCCACGCCGCGACCCGCACCAGGATCGACGTCCAGAACGGCAGTAGCACCAGAATCATCAACAGGTTGCTCTGGCGCGATGGCAGGTTCGCCAACAGGTAGGCCAACGGATAGGCCAGTACCAGGCAAATCGCGGTAATCACCAGGCCCATCCAGAAGGTGCGGGCGAAGATGTCGAGGTAGATCGACTGGTCAGGGGTGGCCGGGGCCAGTTCGCCGAGGTCATCGATGCGGTGATCGACGGCTGCCAGCAGGTAATACGGGGTAACGTTACTGGTGTTGCGGCGGATCACCTGCCAGTACGCCGGGTCGCCCCAACGCTCATCGAGGTTTTCCAGGGCTTCTTTATAGGAAGCCGGCTCGGTGGCAAACGGCAACGCCCGAGCGGTCTTGGTCAGCAGGCTGCGGTAGCCGGCCAATTCCATGTTCAAGCGCTTGGACAAATCGCCCAGGGTCTGATTCTTGCGGGCTTCGGCCAGGTCTTCAGTGGCAGCCTTGTACACCGGCTCGCCCGGCAGACCGCGTCCGTCCCAGGCCGCGACAGCGGCGACAGTGCGCGGCATGGCGCCCACCACTTCCGGGTTGCTGACGCTTTTGAACAGCAGCGCCACGATTGGCACCAGAAACACCAGCAACAGAAACAGCACCAGCGGCGCGATCAAGGCCTGGGCTTTCCAGCGGTTGACCCGCTCGGCATGTTTGAGCCGCTGCTTGAGGGTGGGGCTGGTGCCCGCGTTCAGTGGAACGGCGATGGCCATGGCGAACTCCGCAAATCTTTTTATCGTTACAGGGGCGGCGAGCCGCCTCTGTTCTTTTGAACATCCGATTGAAGCAAACCCCGTGGGAGCGGGCTTGCTCGCGAAAGCGGTGTGTCAGTCAACCCAAATGCCGAGAGTGATGACGCCTTCGCGAGCAAGCCCGCTCCCACACGACCATCAGCGGTTACTTCGCAGCCCAGGAGTTGAAGCGCTGCTCCAGTTGCTCGCCGTTGTCAGCCCAGAAGCTGACGTCGATCTGCACCTGGTTGGCGATGTTTTCCGGGGTGGTCGGCATGTCTTTCAGGACATCCTTGGCCAGCAACGGCACTGCCTGGGTATTGGCCGGGCCGTAGGCGATGTTTTCCGAGTAGGTCTTCTGCTGCTGCGGTGCCACCGAGAAGGCGATGAATTTCTTCGCCGCTTCCGCGCGGGTCTTGTCCAGGCCGCGAGGGATGGCCCAAGCGTCGAAGTCGTAGATGCCGCCGTTCCACACCACCTTCAGGTTGCTTTCTTTTTGTACCGCGGCGATCCGGCCGTTGTAGGCCGAACTCATGACCACGTCACCGGATGCCAGGTACTGCGGCGGCTGGGCGCCGGCTTCCCACCACTGGATATTCGGCTTGAGCTCATCGAGCTTCTTGAACGCACGGTCCTGGCCATCTTTGCCGGCCAGCACCTTGTAGACGTCCTTCGGTGCAACGCCGTCGGCCATCAAGGCGAACTCCAGGGTGTACTTGGCGCCTTTGCGCAGGCCGCGCTTGCCTGGGAATTGCTTGGTGTCCCAGAAGTCCGCCCAACTGGTCGGTGCGGTCTTGAGCTTGTCGGCGTTGTAGGCCAGCACGGTCGACCACACGAAGAAACCGACGCCGCAAGGTTGGATAGCGCCCTTGACGTAATCCTCGGCCTTGCCGAACAGGGCCGGATCGAGTTGCTCGAACATGTCTTCGTCACAACCACGGGACAATTCCGGAGACTCGACTTCCACCAGGTCCCAGGAAACGCTCTTGGTGTCGACCATGGCCTTGACCTTGGCCATTTCGCCGTTGTACTCGCCAGCCACGATCTTGCCGTTGCCGGCCGCTTCCCACGGTGCGTAGAAGGCTTTGACCTGAGCCGCCTTGTTCGCCCCGCCGAAAGACACCACGGTCAGGTCCGGGCCCGCCGCCATCGCGCTTGCCGCACCCATCATGCCCAGTGTCAGGGCTGTGAACTTCAGGGATCTCAACATTTATTGTTCTCTCCACGTGCAGGGTTGGTGTTGGTACAGCAGGGGGCGATCAATTCGCCTCTAAAAGGGGATCGAGCGCACGCACATGCTCGACTTGCCAGCCAAGCGGAACCACGTCCCCGACGGCGAGCGCGGGATCGAGCTCGGCAATCGGCTGTTTCACGAAGAAGTCGTTCTTGCCGCAGACTTCCAGGCGAACCCGGACGTGGTCGCCCAGATAGATGAATTCCGCCACCCTCCCTGAGAAGCGGTTGACACATTGTTCGCTGACACCGTTGAGGCTCACCCGCTCCGGACGGATCGACAGGGTCACCGGCTCGCCGGGCTGGCCGACGTTCACCGCCAGGGCCTCGACTTTCTCGCCGCGCGCCAACTCCACCAGGCAACGATCGCCGGTGTGGCTGTGCAGGCGACCGTTGAGACGGTTGTTTTCGCCAATGAAGTTGGCGACGAAGGTATTTTTCGGCTCTTCATACAGGGTGCGTGGTGGGGCGATTTGCTGGATCTCGCCCTGGTGGAACACTGCCACGCGGTCGGACATGGTCAAGGCTTCGCCCTGGTCGTGGGTCACGTAGACCACGGTCACGCCAAGGCGCTGGTGCAGGTGCTTGATTTCCATCTGCATGTGTTCGCGCAATTGCTTGTCCAGCGCGCCGAGGGGTTCGTCCATCAGCACCAGCTGCGGCTCGAACACCAGCGCCCGGGCCAGGGCTACCCGCTGCTGCTGGCCGCCGGACAATTGCGCCGGGTAGCGTTGGGCGAAGCTGTCCAGCTGGACCATGCTCAGGACGCGCTTGACCCGATCGCTTACGTCGCTCTTGTTCAAACCACGCACAGTCAGTGGGAAGGCGAGGTTCTCGGAGACGGTCATGTGCGGGAACAAAGCGTAGTTCTGAAACACCATGCCGATGTC
Source organism: Pseudomonas sp. SWRI179 (assembly GCF_014268705.1). Lineage (NCBI taxonomy): Bacteria > Pseudomonadati > Pseudomonadota > Gammaproteobacteria > Pseudomonadales > Pseudomonadaceae > Pseudomonas > Pseudomonas sp. SWRI179. Next base: position 26,144 of record NZ_JABWRA010000017.1, read on the forward strand.
CCGCTTGTGCGGCGGCACATTATTGATCGAGCGCCCGGCCAGCAGGATCTCGCCGGCGGTTGGGGTTTCAAACCCGGCGAGCATCATCAGACTGGTGGTCTTGCCGGAGCCGGAGGGCCCGAGCAGGGTCAGGAATTCGCCTTTGCGAATGTCCAGGTTGAGGTCTTTGACGATCAGGTTCTCGCCGTCGTAGCTCTTTTGCACACCACGAAAGCTGACCAGCACATCACTGGCCCCCGCGCTTGAATCGACCTGGCTCATACCCGCACCTTTTGTTTTGATGACTGCTTGTGAATCAAGCCTAGTGGAGCCTGGGGGCCGCGCAAATCGGGGGGCAGGAGAGAATCGCCTCAGCCGGATGGAAGAGTCGGGGTAGGGATTGCCCTACAAGGATGGCGGGATTGGATAAGGACAGCGGGCAGTTGGCAGCGGCACGCCGCAAGTAGGGGCAAAAGCGCTGTTGGGGCGTGTCGCAAATGGATATGCCTACCCATCTTCCTTGTGGGAGCGGGCTTGCTCGCGAAGGCGGAGTGTCAGTCGACAAATCGCTGAATGTCAGTCCGTCTTCGCGAGCAAGCCCGCTCCCACAGGGGAAATTGTGGTGAGGATTAGAGCAACTTGTGCTCCATCGCATATTTCACCAGTTCCGCCAATGAGGTGATGTTGAGCTTTTGCATCAGCCGCGCCTTGTGGGTGCTGATGGTCTTGCTGCTCAGGGCCAGTTGCTGGGCGATGTCGTTGACGTTGGCGCCCTGGGCCAGGCGTTCGAAGACCGAGAATTCGCGTTCGGACAACAGCGAGTGCAGCGGCCGCGTATCGGTGAGGCCGACTTCGAAGACCATGCGGTCGGCCAGGTCCGGGTCGATGTAGCGTCCACCGGCCGCGACCTTGCGAATCGCCATGAGCAGCAGGGCCGGGTCGCTGTCCTTGGTCGCGTAGCCGGCGGCGCCGACTTTAAGCGCGCGAGCAGCCATTTGCGCTTCATCATGCATCGATAGCACCAGGATAGCCGGCGGATTGTTCAGCGCCCGGATCCGTGGGATCGCCTCCAGGCCGTTGACCCCCGGCATGGAAATGTCCAGCAGCACTACTTCGCAGGGCACGTGACGCAGGGTCTCGAGCAATTGTTCGCCATTGCTCGCCTCCCCTACCACCACCAGATCCTTGGCCAGGCCGATCAACTGCTTGATGCCTTCGCGGACAATGGTGTGGTCTTCGGCTACCAGTACACGGATCACGTTCTTCTCCAGGTTCAAAATCTCATCGCGAACGGGTTCGCAATGGCTACTTTACGCTCGACATCCTGGCAAGCCGATACACCGCTTTCGCGAGCAAGCCCGCTCCCACAATGGATCGGCGGTAAACACTCATCTTGAATCCACCCCGATACAAGGTGGGAGCGGGCTTGCTCGCGAAGGCGCCAGCCCAGGCAACCCAAGACCATCAGGCCTCATGCAGCGGCACCCGCACTGACAGGGTCGTGCCCTCCCCCGGCTCGCTGTCCAAGGTCAACTGCCCACCCATGATCAGCACCCGTTCGCGCATGCCGACCAAGCCAAAGGATGTGGGCCGGCTCGTATCGGCAATAAATCCTACACCGTCGTCGCTGACCGTCAGACATAAATCAGCACCTTGCTGGACCAGCGTCAACTCCACGGTATGCGCCTGGGCATGGCGCATCACGTTGGTCAGCGCCTCCTGGAGAATCCGAAACAGGCCGATGGCCTTGGCGTCGCTCAGGGTTGGCAGGTTGTCCGGCACCTGCACCAGGCAAGGAATCTGCGTGCGCGCCTCGAAGCGCCGGGCCTGCCATTCGATGGCCGAGGCAATGCCCGCATCCAGGATGGGCGGGCGCAACGCCGTCGCCACGTCCCGCACCAGTTGGAACAACTGGGCAATCAGGCGCTTCATGCTGTTAAGCCGCTCCTGCAGACCCGGGTCGAGTTGCGCATAGGCCAACTCACACATGGATGTTTCAAGCTTCAACACCGTCAGCATCTGGCCCAGCTCATCATGAACTTCCCGGGCAATACGGGCCTTTTCCTCTTCCCGCACACTCTCCAAGTGTGCCGACAATTCGCGCAATTGCTCCCGGGAGCTGGCCAGCTCCAGCTCGATGCGCTTGCTGTTCGTGATGTCCCAAACGATACCGTCCCAGACGTAAGCGCCATCCTCGAGGCGACGGGTGATTGCCTTGATCTCGGCCCAACGTTCCTGGCCTTCGCGGGTCAGGATACGGCCCTGCCAGGACCAGTCACTGTCGGTATCCAGCGCCTGGTCCTGGGTACGGTGGTAATCGGCCTTGTCCTGCGGGTGCACCAGGCTGCGCAGCCCAGTGTCGCTGCGGGCCAGGGTTGCAGGGGAATAGCCCACCAGGCTTTCGCTGCCTTCGCTGATGTAGGCGAAGTCGATCTGGCCGGTCACCGGCGCCCGCTCCAGGCGAAAGACCAGGCCGGGCACATTGGCGGCGATCCCTTGCAACCGCGCCTCACTTTCGCGCAACGCCGCCAGCGCACGTCGGCGTTCGGTCACGTCGTTGAGGTAGACCACCAAATATTCGGCGTCGCGAAAACGCAGGAAGCTCAGGGAAACGTCGGTCGGCAGGATGCTGCCATCGGCTCGCACGCATTCGGTCTCGAAACTCTGCGGTCCGTCTTCACTGGCCCGGGCGCGCTTCCACAGGTTCAACCAGCGATCCATGTGCAAGCCCGGTTCGAAGTCAATCAGGGGTCGGTCAATAATGGCGCCCGAGGCGTAGCCAAGCATGGTTTCGGCCGCTCGGTTGGCATAACGCACGTGGCTGTCCCAATTGACCCAGAGGATGCCCACCGTGCTTTGATCGATGGAGAACTGCGTCAGGCGCAAGGCCTCCTCGCTGGCCGTACGCTGGGCGATGTCTTCCCGCGCGGAACGCAATCGGCGCTCCAGGCCGCGTTGCTGGCGGCGCTGCCAGAACACGATGGCGACACTGCTGAGCAGCAAGGCCAGGATCAACAGGGTCAGGTTCTGCCAGAAACCCGGGGTTTCGGTCAGGCGCGGGTATTTGGGCTTGAGCCAACGGCTGTGCAGTTGCTCCAGCTCCTTGGCCGGGATTGCCTGCAAACCGCTGTCGATGATCTCGGCCAGTTCCGGCCAATCCCGGCGTGTGGCGACCCGCAGCAGCTGCGGCAGGCCAATGTCGCCCACCACCGCCAGCTCGGCGAATTCGGGTTCGACCATCAGTCGTCCAAGTTGCGCCTCGTCGACCACCGCGTATCGGGCCTGCTGGGTCAGCAGCAATTGCAAGGCCTCGCGCTCCAGCGGCACACCTTGCAGATTCAGTGTCGGGTAGTTGCTGCGCAAGTAATCAGCCGTGGCGCTGGGCATGCGCACGGCGACGCGGGCCTGGGCGTCGAGTTTTTCCAACTCCACCCCCTCGGCGCCCTTCTGCGCTCCGACGATCAATTGCGGCACACGCATGTAGGGGTTGGAGAACTGCCAGAGCTTGAGCCCGCCCGGGGACTGGGTCAGGCCGGGAGCGATGTCCACCTCACCCGCGCGCACCGCGGCTTCCAGTTGCGCCACGTCCTGAAAATTGCGCCAGGTCAGCTCGACGTTCAATGCCTTGCCCAGCCATTGCATCAACTCGACGTTGGTGCCGGACAACCGCTGCAAGCGTCGGTCGTATTGCGCATAAGGCGCCTGCAAGACCAGGCCGACCCGCCATTGTGGATGTTGCACCAGCCATTGGCGCTGCCCTGCATTCAATTGCACCCCAGGCGACGACGGCGCGGGGGCGGCCCACGCCATCAAGGGAAGCCATAAACAGCCGATAACCCACAGGCAGCAAAAACGCATCATTGAAGTCTCATGCACTGACAAATACTGACCAACCCATTAGGCTGCCGGAAATACTTCTGGTCATGGAATATCCGATGCCCTTTGTTTATCGCCTGGCATTGCCAGCATTGTGCCTGTCGCTGATCCTGCCAAGTGCCTTTTCTGTCCAGGCCAGCGAAACGGCCCCCGTCGCCGAGCAACCTGCCGAGGAGAAACCCGTCGAGCGCCAACCCTTGCTCGAGCGTAGCCAGGAGGAAGCGACGGCACTTGAACGAAAGGTTCCCCCCCAGGAACAGCAACAGTTGCAGACCGGCAGCGACACCTTCCTGGCGCTGTGGAAACCGGCCAATACCAGTGACCCCAGGGGTGCGGTCATCATAATCCCCGGTGCCGGCGAAACGGCTGACTGGCCTCAAGTCGTCGGCCCATTGCGTAAAAAACTGCCCGATGCCCAGTGGAGCAGCCTGAGTATCACCCTGCCGGACCTGCAAAGCGACGTCATTGCACCGCGCGTGGTGGAAGCGCCGCCCGAGACCAAACCGGCCGACGCCGTTGCAGCGGCACCGGACGCGACCACTTCGGCACCGATCGAACAAGTCGCCGGCGGCGAAGCCGATGCGGTGGACCCAGTCGTTGCAGGCACCGATGAAGAACACGCCAGGGCTGATGCCGAGCGCATCTTCGCCCGCATCGACGCGGCGCTGGCCTACGCCGAACAGCAAAGCGCACGCCGCATCGTGTTGCTGGGCCATGGCACCGGCGCCTATTGGGCCGCGCGTTACTTGAGTGAAAAACAGCCTGCGCAAGTCGAACGCTTCGTGATGGTGGCCGCCCAGACGCCAGTCACCGCCAAGCCTGGCCTGGCCGAACTGACCCCCACCTTGAAACTGGCCACCGCCGATATTTTCTACATGGACAAGGCGCTGGATCGCAACGCGGCGCTGGAGCGTTTGCAGGGGAGCAAACGCTTGAAAGGTTCCACATTCAGCCAAGTGTCCCTCAAGGCCCTGCCGAACCGGTCGGCGGAGCAGGAACAGCTGTTTCGGCGGGTGCGGGGTTGGTTGGATCCGCAGAAGGTGGGGGAGTAAGGGCTAGTCCAGCGTGTGCGCCCACCATCCACCGTGGCGAGGGAGCTTGCTCCCGCTGGACTGCGAAGCGGTCCTGAGACCAGGCGCCGCCGCTCTTCAAAGAACGATCGCGTGAACCGGATTGCGACTGCTGCGCAGCCGAGCGGGAGCAAGCTCCCTCGCCACAGAGGCGGGTGAGGCTAGCGAAAATCCCGTCGCTCGCGAATCAACCGATAGGCGTTATGCAATTCCCGGGTTCTATCGGTGGCTTCACGCACCTGCAAGGGTGTCGCACCGCTGCCGGCAATCTTGTCCGGGTGATGCCGACTGAGCAGGCGCCGATACGCGCGCTTGATCTGCGACGGTTCGCTGGTGGCCGAAACCCCCAGCAGGCGCAAGGCCTCCTGATAGGTCACGCCGGCGTTCGGCCGCGACAGTTTCTGCGGCTCGTAATCAGCCGCCAACGCCTGGACCTGTTGCGGCGTCCAGCCCAACCAGCGTCCCCATCGGGTCACCAGTTCTCGCTCGCCGACACCGGCGCGTCCGTCGGCCCAGACCATCCGCCAACAGGCGCGTAATACCCCTTCGGCCGCATGGGGCTGGGCGGCCAGGCGACGCATATAGCCGCGCAAGCGATCGTTGCCGGACTTGCCCCGGTTGAACGCCGCGATGGCCCGGCGTTGCGCCGATTCGCTCAAGTCCAGCGCCCGCATCTCCTGGCGAGCCTGCTGGATATGGCCATCGACCACACGCCCGTCGCATTTGGCCAGGCGTCCGAGCAACACAAACAATAATTCGTCGTTGCGTAACGCCGGGCGTCCGCCCAGACGCTCACGTATTTGCGCCCAACCCTGCAGGTTCAGGCGCCGGTCCAGCGCCTGCCCTAACAACGCGCCGAGCATGGCCCCCGGGATGCTGGCTATGGCAAAGCCCGCCCCGGCTCCAATCAGAGTCCCTGGCCACCACATATCAACCGCTCGCTTCTATCAAGGTTTCGACCTGCGCCAAACGTTCATGGGTACCGACATCGACCCAATGCCCTTTCAGGTGCTCGCCACTGACGCGCCCCTCGGCCATGGCCGTGCGCAACAGCGGTGCAAGCTTGAAGGCACCGTCCGAGCAACCATTGAACAATTGCGGATGCAGGACGGCGATGCCGCTATAGGTCAGGTTGTCGGCAGGTGTTTGCCCATCGTGAACCTTTCCGTCGACCAGGGTGAAATCGCCGCCCGGGTGATGCTCGGGATTATCGACGAGCACCAGGTGCGCCAGTCCTTCCAGCGGCTTGCGCAATACACTGAAATCGTAATCGGTCCAGACATCGCCGTTCACCACCAAAAACGCGTCATCGCCCAGCAGCGGCAAGGCCCGGAAGATTCCACCGCCGGTTTCCAGCGGCTCGCCTTCGGGGGAAAAACGGATGTTCACGCCAAACCGTGAACCATCCCCCAAGTGATCTTCGATCTGCTGGCCGAGCCAGGCGTGATTGATCACGACCTCGGTGAAACCGGCCTTGGCGAGCGCCCGCAAGTGGTATTCGATCAAGGGCACGCCACCCACACGAATCAACGGCTTTGGCGTGGTCAGGGTCAAGGGGCGCATGCGCTCGCCCTTGCCCGCGGCCAGGATCATCGCTTTCATGCCGTTTCCCCGGCCGATTGCCGCAGGCTGCCAAGCAGCTCATCGAGCGGTGCCAGCTCAGGACGACGGGCAATGACCGCTTCTATATAGGCAAAGAAACGCGGCACATCGCCGAGGTAACGTGGCTTGCCGTCACGATGGCAAATGCGCGCGAAGATCCCGATGACCTTGAGATGACGCTGCACGCCCATCAAATCGCTGGCCCGCAGGAAATCCTCAAGATCCGGCTGGACGGGAATACCCAGGGCGCCGGCCTGCTGCCAGTAACGCTCCAGCCAACCGCGCACCCGCGCCTCGGGCCAACTGAGGAAGGCATCCTTGAACAGGCAGGTCACGTCATAGGTCACCGGGCCATAGACCGCATCCTGAAAGTCCAGCACGCCGGGGTTCGGCACGCTGAGCATCAGGTTGCGCGGCATGTAGTCGCGGTGCACCAGCACTTTGGGCTGGGCCAGGGCGCTGTCGATCAGCAGCTCGGTGGCTTGCTGCCAGAGTTGCTGCTGGGCCGAATCGAGTTCGATGCCCAACTCGCGCTTGACGTACCACTCGGGAAACAGTTCCAGCTCTCGACGCAGCAACGCGACATCGTAGCTCGGCAGCGGCGCGACCATCGGCAGTTGCTGGAAAGCCAACAAGGCTTGCAGGGCATCTGCGAATAAATCGTCGGCATTTTCACCGTCGATCACGTCCAGATACGTCTGGTTGCCCAGGTCGTTGAGCAAAAGAAAGCCGCGCTCGAGGTCTTCGGCATAAATTTTCGGCACGTTGATGCCGGATTTCGCCAGTAAAAAAGCAATATCCACGAAGGGTTTGCAGTTTTCCTGGGGCGGCGGCGCATCCATCACGATCAACGTGCGGCCCTCGCCTTCCCAGCGGAAATACCGCCGGAAACTCGCGTCACTGCTGGCGGCGGTCAACGTGGCCGGGGGTACAGCCCCCCAACCCTGTTGAGTGAAAAGGATCGGCAGCTGTTCATCGAGCCAAAGTTTCAGGTGTTGCAAGCGTACATCTTGGTCGGGCATTGCAAGGGTCTCCGACGGCGCTAGCCGTCAAGCGGGTCATGCTTTATTATCCAGCATCTTTTTCAGACCATCGAGAGGCGTGCGGCCCACACCGCGGGCAGATGGCACGCAGGAAGCCCGGACTAATAAGATGGCATTGAAATCCCCCGCGTTTCGTAAAAAATTTCCGTTGCTGGTCACCGGCAGTCTGCTGGCCCTGCAACCCCTGGCCTCTTCATTCGTCGTCGCGGCGCAGCAGTATGACTGCTCCGTCTCCGCTTCGGGTGCCTGGGACTGTGCACCCAAGACACCGGCTGCCGCGTTGCCGCCGCGTCCCGTGCATGATGGCAGTGCGGTTTCCGACAGCGGCGCCGCTGTGGCCGACAGCAGCTCGGGCGAGGAAGCCGGCGAAAAGCCGATGCTCGTGACCGAAGCCAAGGGCCGTGGCTTGAAGTCGCGCAGTGCAGACTACAGCCACCTGGATTGGGTTCCACGCGAGAACCTCACCCCGGCGCAACTGGCTGAAACCGGTCCTTACTGTGCGGGTGCCTATATCGAGCCGACGCGTCCTGGCATGGATGACAAGACGGCCAAGAGCGACGCGCCCACCTTCCTCGGCGCCAAGGCGTCGCGCTATCAGCAGGAAGAACAGGTGGCGACCCTGGCCGGCGACGTGGTCATGCGCCAAGGCAGCATGCAGGTCGAGGCCGACGAGGCCAGCCTGTACCAGGCCGAGAACCGTGGCGAGCTGAGCGGCAACGTGCGGGTTCGCGACAACGGTGCGCTGATTGTCGGCGACCACGCCGATGTGCAGCTGGACACCGGCGAAGCCAAGGTCGACAACGCCGAATACGTGATGCACAAATCGCGCATCCGCGGTAACGCGCTGTACGCCAAGCGCGCCGAGAACGCGATCATCCGCCTCAAGGACGGTACGTACACCACATGCGAGCCGGGCAGCAATGCCTGGACACTCAAGGGCAACAACATCACCTTGAACCCGGCCACCGGTTTCGGCACCGCGACCAACGTGACGCTGCGGGTCAAGGACTTCCCGGTCCTGTACACGCCATACATCTATTTCCCGATCGACGACCGTCGCCAGTCCGGCTTCCTGCCGCCGACCATCGGCAGCGGCAGCGACACCGGCTTCCTGCTGGTCACCCCGTACTACTTCAACCTGGCGCCGAACTACGACGCCACGTTGTACCCACGCTACATGGCCAAGCGCGGCCTGTTGATGGAAGGCGAGTTCCGCTACCTGACCAAGTCCAGCGAAGGTCAGTTCGGTGCTGCGTACCTCAACGACGAAGACGATGAGCGCAGCGGGCAGAGCGATTACGACAAGACCCGCTACATGTACAACTGGCAGCACAAGGGCGGTCTCGATTCGCGCGTGCTGACGGAAGTCGACTACACCAAGATCAGCGATCCTTACTATTTCCAGGATCTTAAAAGCGATCAGATTGGTATCGAGACCAATGATCGCGTCAATCAGCAAGGGGTCGTCAGCTATCGGGGGGACAACTATGTTGCCCGCTTGAATGCACAGGCTTACCAGCTGGCGACGATTTCGAAGATCACACCGTATAACCGCCTGCCTCAGATCACGTTCAGTGGTGCCCTGCCGGAGCATCCGTATGGGCTGGATTTCGCATACAAGACAGAGTTGGTACGGTTTGACCGTGATTTGCGCACTGGCAACTATACCGATGAGGACGGCAACGTCGAGCCGTGGCTGGATACCAACGTTCGCGGCCTGGCACGGGCTAACGGCAATCGCATGAACCTCGCGCCGGTTATGAGCCTGCCGATGACCGCGTCCTATGGCTATCTCAAGCCGTCCCTCAAGTACCAATACACCCAATATGATTTGGATCTGGATGGTACGGGCAAAAGCGTCGTTGGAAACGGCTACGACAGCACGCCAAACCGCAGTGTCCCTATCGCCAGCATCGACAGCGGTCTGTACTTCGACCGCAACACGCAATGGTTTGGCACCAACTATCGTCAGACTCTGGAACCACGCCTGTTCTATCTCTATGTACCCGAGAAGGACCAGAGCGACATTCCTATCTTCGATACCAGCGAATCGACCTTTAGCTATTCCTCGTTGTTCCGCGACAATCGCTTCACCGGCTCTGACCGTGTCGGGGACGAGAACAAACTGTCCCTGGGCGTGACCAGTCGCTGGATTGAAGAGAACGGCTTTGAACGCCAACGTATCGCCGTCGGCCAGGCGTTTTATTTCAAGGATCGCAAAGTCCAACTGCCAGGCATCGACTTCGATACCCGAGAAGACGCCAAGTCGGACGTTTCGCCGTACGCACTGGAATACGAATACCACTGGAACCGCGACTGGCGCACCACCGCGACCTACAACTGGGACCCGGACACCCGCAGCCCTCGCTCGGGTAGCGCGATGTTCCATTACCAGCCGGAAGACAACCCGAACAAGGTCATCAATGCCGGTTACCGCTACCGCAACGACCAGGTCCGCTACGACGAGGCGACTGGCCAATGGCAAGTGGGCGGTGGCGACTATGGTCGCCCGGGCGATGCGGACTACGTGAAGGACTACTACAAGATCAAGCAGCACGACTTCTCGGTCATCTGGCCGATCGTGCCACAGTGGAACCTCATCAGCCGCTGGCAGTATGACTACAACCGCAACCGTACCCTGGAAGCCTTCGGTGGTTTCGAATACGACAACTGCTGCTGGAAACTGCGCCTGATCAACCGTTACTGGGTCGACTACGAAGAGTTCAGTCAAGCCGCCCCGGAAAACGAAAAAGGCGACCACGGCATCTTCCTCCAAATTGTTCTGAAGGGACTCGGCGGCCTGACTGGCGCCAAGGTAGAGAGCTTCCTCGACAAAGGCATCCAAGGTTATCGTGAACGTGAAGACCAAGCTTTCTGATTGTCTGCGCCCGCTGATGTTGGGCGCGCTGTTCCTGGGTACCGCAGCCAACGCCGCGGTACAGTCCATCGACAAGGTAGTGGCCATCGTCGACAACGACGTGGTCATGCAGAGCCAACTGGACCAGCGCGTCCATGAAGTGCAGCAAACCATCGCCAAGCGCGGCGGAGGCCTGCCGCCTCCGGGCGTGCTGGACCAGCAAGTGCTCGAACGCCTGATCGTCGAAAACCTGCAATTGCAGATCGGCGAGCGTTCCGGCATCCGCATCACCGATGAAGAACTGAACCAGGCCGTTGGCACCATTGCCCAGCGCAATAACATGAGCATCGACCAGTTCCGCGCCGCCCTGGCTCGCGACGGCCTCTCCTACGAGGACGCCCGCGATCAGATCCGCCGCGAAATGGTCATCAGCCGTGTGCGCCAACGCCGTGTCGCCGAACGCATCCAGGTGTCGGAACAGGAAGTGAAAAACTTCCTCGCCTCCGACTTGGGCAAGATGCAGCTTTCCGAAGAACTGCACCTGGCGAACATCCTGATTCCTACCCCGGAAAGCGCTAACTCCGAAGCTATTCAAAGTGCTTATCGCCAGGCAATGGATGTCTACCAGCAGCTCAAGCAAGGGGCCGACTTCGGCCAGATGGCCATTGCCAAGTCGGGCAGCGACAACGCCCTGGAAGGCGGCGACATGGGCTGGCGCAAGCCCGCTCAACTGCCACCTCCGTTCGACCGCGAGCTGAGCGCCATGGCCGTCGGCGACATCACCCAGCCAGCACGTACCCCTGGTGGCTTCATTATCCTGAAAGTGCTGGAAAAACGCGGTGGCGGAACCCAGGTCCGTGACGAAGTGCATGTTCGCCACATCCTGATCAAGCCAAGCGAGATTCGCAGCGAAGCCGAGACCAAGCGTCTGGCGGAGAAACTCTACGACCGCATCGAAGCGGGTGAAGACTTCGCCGAACTGGCGAAGAGTTTCTCGGAAGACCCGGGTTCGGCCCTCAACGGCGGCGACCTGAACTGGGTTGACCCAAATGCCCTGGTTCCCGAGTTCCGCCAGGTCATGGCTGATACGCCGCAAGGCCAGCTGTCCAAGCCGTTCAAGAGCCCTTATGGCTGGCACGTACTGGAAGTCCTCGGCCGTCGCGCCACCGACAGCACCACCCAGGCGCGCGAACAGCAGGCGATGACCGTATTGCGTAACCGCAAATACGACGAAGAGCTGCAAACCTGGCTGCGTCAGATTCGCGACGAAGCCTACGTTGAAATCAAACTTCCTGGCGCAGACCAGGCAGCGCAGTGAAACCCAAGCGTTTCGCGCTGACACCCGGCGAACCAGCCGGCATCGGTCCCGACCTGTGCCTGCTGCTCGCCTCGCAACCCCAGCCGCATCCCCTGATTGCCATCACCAGCCGCGACCTGCTCCTTGAGCGGGCCGCGCAACTGGGGGTGGTCGTCGACCTGTTGCCGGTGACGCCGCAGGCCTGGCCGGATATTCCAGCGCCCGCCAACAGCCTGTACGTATGGGATACGCCGTTGGGCGCCCCGGTCGTCACCGGGCAATTGGACCAGGCCAACGCCGCGTTCGTCCTGCAAACCCTGACCCGCGCCGGTCAAGGCTGCCTGGATGGGGCGTTCGCAGGCATGATCACCGCGCCGGTGCACAAGGGCGTGATCAACGAATCCGGGATTGCCTTTTCCGGGCACACCGAATTCCTGGCGGAGCTGACCCACACCGCGCAAGTGGTGATGATGCTCGCCACTCGTGGCCTGCGCGTGGCCCTGGTAACCACTCACCTGCCCTTGCGGGACATCGCCGACGCCATCACCCCGGAACGCCTGGAACGGGTCACGCGCATCCTGCACGCCGACCTCCAGGAAAAATTCGGCATCGCCCGACCGCGCATCCTGGTCTGTGGACTCAACCCCCATGCCGGTGAAGGCGGACACCTGGGCCGAGAAGAAATCGACATCATAGAACCCACGTTGGAGCGCTTGCGCAGCGAGGGCATGGACCTGCGTGGCCCGCTGCCTGCCGACACTCTGTTTACCCCCAAATATCTGGAGCACTGCGATGCGGTGCTGGCGATGTACCACGACCAGGGCCTGCCCGTGCTGAAGTACAAAGGCTTCGGCGCGGCAGTCAACGTGACGTTGGGCCTGCCGATCATCCGCACCTCCGTGGACCATGGCACCGCCCTGGACCTGGCCGGCAGCGGCAAGATCGATACCGGCAGCCTGCAAGTCGCGCTGGAAACCGCCTACCAGATGGCCGAGACCCATTTATGACCGAGCAATACCAACACCGCGCGCGCAAGCGCTTCGGCCAGAACTTCCTGCATGACGCCGGCGTGATCGATCGCATCCTGCGCTCCATCCGGGCCAAGCCCGACGACCGTTTGCTGGAAATCGGGCCGGGCCAGGGCGCCCTGACCGAGGGCCTGCTCGACAGCGGCGCACAACTGGACGTGGTGGAGCTGGATAAAGACCTGGTCCCGATCCTCAACCAGCAGTTCGCCGGCAAGAGCAACTTCAACCTGCACCAGGGCGACGCGCTGAAGTTCGACTTCAATAGCCTGAACGCCGCGCCGAACAGCCTGCGGGTAGTGGGCAACCTGCCGTACAACATCTCCACGCCGCTGATCTTCCATCTGCTGAGCAATGCCGGCCTGATCCGCGATATGCACTTCATGCTGCAAAAAGAAGTGGTCGAACGTCTAGCCGCCGGCCCTGGCGGTGGAGACTGGGGTCGCCTGTCAATCATGGTCCAGTACCATTGCCGGGTCGAACACCTGTTCAACGTAGGCCCGGGTGCATTCAACCCGCCGCCGAAAGTCGACTCGGCCATCGTCCGCCTGGTGCCTCATGCCGTCCTGCCGCACCCGGCCAAGGATCATCGCCTGCTGGAGCGGGTGGTGCGCGAAGCGTTCAACCAGCGCCGCAAGACCCTGCGCAACACCTTGAAACTGTTGCTCAGCAGCGCCGAAATCGAAGCCGCCGGCGTTGATGGCAGCCTGCGCCCCGAGCAGTTGGACCTGGCGGCGTTCGTACGCTTGGCCGACAAGCTCAGCGAACAGGCCGCCCCGCAAGCCGACGCCAACTGAACAGAGGTCGAGCGCTATCGGGCAGTACGCCAGTCTGGTCTACTACCCGATACTTGGCCTAGACTCATCTCCTGAGTCGCGCCCGCGTCCCGCTTCGTTTTTAAGGCCTTATTTGCATGTCTGATCCTCGTTACCAAGTCGACGTCAGCGTCACCACCCGTTTTCTGGCAGAACAGTCGCAACCCGAACATGACCGCTTCGCCTTCGCCTACAGCATTACCGTAAGCAACAACGGTTCGTTGCCGGCCAGGCTGTTGTCGCGGCACTGGGTCATCACCGACGGCGACGGTCACGTCGAAGAAGTGCGTGGTGAAGGCGTGGTCGGCCAGCAACCATTGATCGACGCCGGTAAAAGCCACAGCTACAGCAGCGGGACGGTGATGACCACCAAGGTCGGCACCATGCAGGGCACCTACCAGATGCTGGCCGAGGACGGCACACGCTTCGATGCTGTCATCAAGCCCTTTCGCCTGGCTGTGCCCGGGGCCTTGCACTAATGGCCACCTACGCGGTCGGCGACCTGCAGGGCTGCCTCGACCCGCTCAAGTGTCTATTGGAGCGCGTCGCCTTCGATCCACAAAAAGACACGCTGTGGCTGGTGGGTGACCTGGTCAACCGCGGCCCGCAGTCCCTTGAGACGCTGCGCTTTCTACACAGTATCCGCCAGTCAGTGGTGTGCGTACTCGGCAACCACGACCTGCACCTGCTGGCCACCTGGCAGAACATCGAGCGCCTGAAAAAATCCGATACCTTGAGCGAAATCCTCGCCGCCCCCGATTGCGTTGAATTGCTGGAGTGGCTGCGCCAGCAAAAGCTCATGCACTACGACGAGCAGCGCAACCTGGCGATGGTCCATGCCGGCATCCCGCCCCAGTGGTCCCTGCGCAAGGCGCTCAAGTGCGCCGCCGAGGTGGAACAGGCATTACGCGACGACAATTTGTTCGCACCCTACCTGGATGGCATGTACGGCAACGAGCCGGTCAAGTGGGACAACGACCTCACCGGCAGCGCCCGCCTTCGCGTCATCACCAATTACTTCACGCGGATGCGCTTCTGCACCCGCGACGGCAAGCTCGACCTCAAGGGCAAGGAAGGCATCGAGACCGCACCACCCGGCTATGCCCCGTGGTTCAAGCACAGCGAGCGCAAGACCCGTCACCTGAAGATCATTTTCGGACACTGGGCGGCGCTGGAAGGCCAGTGCGACGAACCCGGCGTCTTCGCCCTCGATACCGGCTGCGTGTGGGGCAGCGCCCTGACGCTGATGAACATCGACACCGGCGAGCAACTGCGCTGCGATTGCGACGAACAGGGCCACGCCAAAACCCACCCCCCAGCCACAGCACCATCGCCGGCCGGCACCGCCGTTTGACCGGCGTTGCGCCCACGCTACAGGAGTCCCCCATGACCGAATTCAAACGCATCCCCCCGGAACAGGCCCAGGCCCTGCGCGAGCAAGGCGCGGTCGTCGTCGATGTCCGCGACCCGGCCACTTTTGCCGCTTTGCATATCCGTGGCTCCAAACATCTGGATAACCATTCCATTGCCGATTTCATCCGTGCCGCCGACCTCGATGCGCCCACGGTCGTGGTCTGCTATCACGGCAATTCCAGCCAGAACGCAGCCGCTTATCTGATCAGCCAGGGCTTCAGCGACGTCTACAGCCTCGACGGCGGATTCGAGCTATGGCGTGCGACTTATCCTGCAGAAACAGCGCAAGGCACCCACGAATAATTTTTTATCCCGGCCAAGCCCGCGTGAACCGTGGGCTTGAGCGATGGCAGACGAACGGTCTGCCACAACTAATTACGTATTCCACCTTTACCTCCCCGATTCCGAACTATCCTTAGCCTCAGGCCATCCAAAACAGGGGAGAGCCGGTACACCGGCGCGCGGGTCATCGGGAGTCAGCTTTCAGGAGCCTGCATTCTTGAAAGCATTCTGGGGGGTAAACGGCAACTGGGTCCCCAGGGGCTGTCCAGCATCGACTGATTGATCCGACACCGGCTCCACGTATCGAGCGAGGTGACGTCATGAGCATTTTTAGCCACTTCCAGCAACGTTTCGAGTCCACGCGGCAAGAGGAATACTCGCTGCAGGAATACCTCGAACTCTGCAAGCAGGACCGCAGTGCCTATGTGTCGGCTGCGGAGCGTCTGTTGCTGGCCATCGGAGAACCGGAGCTGCTGGATACCTCGACCAACTCGAGGCTCTCGCGCATCTTTTCCAACAAGGTGATTCGCCGCTATCCGGCCTTTGCGGACTTCCACGGGATGGAAGAATGCATCGAACAGATCGTGTCCTATTTCCGCCACGCCGCCCAAGGCCTGGAAGAGAAGAAGCAGATCCTTTATCTGCTCGGCCCCGTAGGTGGCGGTAAATCGTCCCTGGCCGAAAAACTCAAGCAACTGATCGAAAAAGTGCCCTTCTATGCCATCAAGGGCTCGCCGGTGTTCGAATCGCCCCTGGGGCTGTTCAACGCCACCGAGGACGGCGCGATCCTCGAAGAAGACTTCGGCATTCCACGCCGCTACCTCAATACCATCATGTCGCCATGGGCGACCAAGCGCCTGGCCGAGTTCGGCGGTGACATCAGCCAGTTCCGGGTGGTCAAGCTCTACCCCTCGATCCTCAATCAGATCGCGGTCGCCAAGACCGAGCCAGGCGACGAAAACAACCAGGACATCTCGGCCCTGGTGGGTAAGGTCGATATCCGCAAACTGGAAGAATTCCCACAGAACGACGCCGACGCCTACAGCTATTCGGGTGCGCTGTGCCGGGCCAACCAGGGCCTGATGGAATTCGTCGAAATGTTCAAGGCACCCATCAAGGTCCTGCACCCGCTGCTGACCGCCACCCAGGAAGGCAACTACAACAGTACCGAGGGTCTGGGGGCCATTCCGTTTACCGGCATCCTGCTGGCTCACTCCAACGAATCGGAATGGCATACCTTCCGCAACAACAAGAACAACGAAGCCTTCATCGACCGGATCTATATCGTCAAGGTGCCGTACTGCCTGCGAGTGAGCGATGAGGTGAAGATCTACGACAAGCTGTTGTTCAACAGTTCGCTGTCCAAGGCTCATTGCGCCCCCGACACCCTGAAAATGCTGGCCCAGTTCACGGTGCTGTCGCGCCTCAAGGAACCGGAAAACTCCAACATCTATTCGAAGATGCGCGTGTACGACGGTGAAAACCTCAAGGACACCGATCCCAAGGCCAAGTCGATCCAGGAGTACCGCGACAACGCGGGTGTGGACGAAGGGATGAACGGGCTGTCCACGCGCTTCGCGTTCAAGATCCTGTCCAAGGTCTTCAACTTCGACCCCCACGAGATCGCGGCCAACCCGGTTCACCTGCTGTATGTGCTGGAACAGCAGATCGAGCAGGAGCAATTCCAGGCCGAAACCCGCGAACGCTACCTGCGCTTCTTGAAGGAATACCTGGCACCGCGCTACATCGAGTTCATTGGCAAGGAGATCCAGACGGCGTACCTGGAGTCCTACAGCGAATATGGCCAGAACATCTTCGACCGCTATGTGCTGTATGCAGACTTCTGGATCCAGGACCAGGAATACCGCGACCCGGAAACCGGCGAGATACTCAACCGCGTGGCCCTCAACGAGGAACTGGAAAAAATCGAGAAACCAGCCGGCATCAGCAATCCGAAGGACTTCCGCAACGAAATCGTCAACTTCGTGCTGCGCGCCCGGGCCAACAACAACGGCAAGAACCCAACCTGGCTCAGCTATGAAAAGCTGCGGGTGGTCATCGAGAAGAAAATGTTCTCCAACACCGAAGACCTGCTGCCCGTTATCAGCTTCAACGCCAAGGCCAGCAAGGAGGACCAGCAAAAACACAACGACTTCGTCACACGCATGGTCGAACGTGGCTACACCGACAAACAGGTACGACTGCTTTCCGAGTGGTACCTGCGGGTCCGGAAATCGCAGTAGTACAGCGACAAGCTACAAGCTATAAGCTATAAGCTGCAAGAGAACAGCGCGTGAGCCCTGGGCACGGGCGCCTGCTTTTACTTGCAGCTTGTAGCTCACGACTTGAAGCTCCCCCGGAGGGGCCTATGAGCTATGTGATCGACCGACGCCTTAATGGCAAGAACAAAAGCACGGTGAACCGCCAGCGGTTTCTGCGGCGTTACCGTGACCACATCAAGAAGGCCGTTGAAGAGGCGGTCAGCCGACGCTCCATTACCGACATGGAACACGGCGAACAGATCAGCATCCCCGGCCGCGACATCGACGAGCCGGTGCTGCACCATGGACGCGGCGGCAAGCAGACCGTCGTGCACCCTGGCAACAAGGAGTTCACCAGTGGCGAGCATATCCCCCGTCCCCAAGGCGGAGGTGGCGGCAAAGGCCCTGGCAAGGCCGGCAACTCCGGCGAAGGCATGGATGAGTTCGTCTTCCAGATCACCCAGGAGGAATTCCTGGAGTTCATGTTCGAGGACCTGGAGCTGCCGAACCTGGTCAAGCGCAATCTGACCGGCACCGACACCTTCAAGACCGTGCGTGCCGGTATCAGCAATGAAGGCAACCCATCACGCATCAACATCATCCGCACCCTTCGCTCCGCCCACGCCCGGCGCATCGCGCTGTCGGGCAGCAGCCGGGCAAAACTGCGCGAAGCCAAGGAAGAACTGGCTCGCCTCAAACGCGAAGAACCCGACAATTTCGGCGATATTCAGGACCTCGAAGCGGAAATCGAGAAGCTTAGCGCCCGCATCCATCGCGTCCCGTTCCTCGACACCTTCGACCTCAAGTACAACCTGCTGGTGAAACAGCCAAACCCCAGTTCCAAGGCGGTGATGTTCTGCCTGATGGACGTATCCGGCTCCATGACCCAAGCGACCAAGGACATCGCCAAGCGCTTCTTCATCCTGTTGTACCTGTTCCTGAAACGGAATTACGACAAGATCGACGTGGTGTTCATCCGCCACCACACCAGCGCCCGGGAAGTGGATGAAGAGGAGTTTTTCTACTCCAGGGAAACCGGCGGCACCATTGTGTCCAGCGCCCTGAAGCTGATGCAAGAGATCATGGCCGAACGCTACCCAGCCAACGAATGGAACATCTATGCGGCCCAGGCGTCGGACGGTGACAACTGGAACGACGATTCGCCGATCTGCCGTGACATCCTGATCAACCAGATCATGCCGTTCGTCCAGTACTACACCTATGTGGAAATTACCCCACGGGAACACCAGGCCTTGTGGTACGAATACGAACGGATTGCCGAAGCATTTTCCGACACGTTTGCCCAACAGCAACTGGTCTCGGCCGGGGATATCTACCCGGTCTTCCGTGAACTCTTCCAGCGCAGGTTAGTGACATGACCGCCAAAAAAGAGCAGAAGCGCCAGCCCATTTCCACCGGCTCCGAATGGACGTTCGAGCTGATCAAGGCCTACGACCGCGAAATCAGCCGTATCGCGGACCGTTATGCCCTGGACACCTACCCGAACCAGATCGAGGTGATCACCGCCGAGCAAATGATGGACGCCTACGCGTCGGTCGGCATGCCTCTTGGCTATCACCACTGGTCCTACGGCAAGCATTTCCTCAGTACCGAGAAATCCTACAGCCGCGGCCAGATGGGGCTGGCCTATGAGATCGTGATCAATTCCGACCCATGCATCGCCTACTTGATGGAAGAAAACACCATCTGCATGCAGGCTTTGGTGGTGGCGCATGCCTGCTACGGGCACAACAGCTTCTTCAAGGGCAACTACCTGTTCCGCACGTGGACCGATGCCAGTTCGATCATCGATTACCTGGTGTTCGCCAAGCAGTACATCATGCAATGCGAGGAGCGCCATGGGATCGACGCGGTGGAGGACTTGCTGGACTCCTGCCACGCCCTGATGAACTACGGCGTGGATCGCTACAAGCGCCCCTATCCGATTTCCGCCGAAGAGGAACGTCGGCGCCAGAAGGACCGCGAAGAGCACCTGCAAAAACAGATCAACGATCTATGGCGCACCATTCCCAAAGGTGCCGACAAGTACAACGAAAAAGACAATGCCCGTTTCCCGGCCGAGCCCCAGGAGAACATTCTCTATTTCATTGAAAAACATGCGCCGTTGCTGGAGCCGTGGCAGCGGGAAATCGTGCGCATCGTGCGCAAGATTGCCCAGTATTTCTATCCACAGCGCCAGACCCAGGTGATGAACGAAGGCTGGGCCACGTTCTGGCACTACACGCTGATGAACGACCTGTACGACGAAGGCCTGGTCACCGACGGCTTCATGATGGAGTTCCTGACGTCCCATACCAGCGTGGTGTTCCAACCTGGCTTCGACAGCCCGTACTACAGTGGCATCAATCCTTACGCACTGGGTTTCGCCATGTACCGCGACATCCGGCGCATGTGCGAAAACCCGACCGAGGAAGATCGTCGCTGGTTCCCCGAGATCGCCGGCTCGGACTGGTTGTCCGCCATCAAATTCGCCATGAGCAGCTTCAAGGACGAGAGTTTTATCCTGCAGTACCTTTCACCCAAGGTGATCCGCGACCTGAAATTGTTCAGCATCCTTGATGACGATCAGAAAGATGACTTGGTGGTTCCTGCCATTCATGATGAGAGCGGCTACCGCATCATCCGCGAAACCCTGGCGGCGCAGTACAACCTGGGTAACCGCGAACCCAATGTGCAGATCTACAGCATCGATCGCCGCGGAGACCGCTCGCTGACCCTACGCCACCAGGCCCACAACCGTAAACCTCTTGGTGACTCCACCGATGAAGTGCTCAAGCACCTGCATCGGCTCTGGGGCTTCGATATTCATCTGGAAACCCTGCAAGGTGACCAAGTGATGAAAACCCATCACGTCCCTCCAAGAAGCGAACAAGCCGAAGGCGACTATGGCCGCCTGGACCTGGCCGTCATCCATCTTTGATCCCGTTTTCGCCTCCAGAGGTCCGACGCAAAGGTTATCCTGTCGGACCAACGGAGGTTTTTTATGCAGATCTATAAAGTTGGCGGCGCCGTTCGCGATCACCTGCTGGGCATTCCCGTCACCGACGTCGATCGGGTCGTGGTGGGGGCGACTGCCGAGGAAATGCTCGCCAAGGGTTTTCGCCCTGTGGGGGCCGATTTTCCAGTATTCCTCGACCCGAAGACTGGCGAGGAATACGCCCTCGCCCGCACTGAGCGCAAGAGCGGCCGCGGCTATGGCGGCTTCGTGTTCCATGCCAGCCCCGAAGTGACCTTGGAAGAAGACTTGGTTCGCCGGGACTTGACCATCAACGCCATGGCTGAAGACGACCATGGCAACCTGACCGATCCGTACCACGGCCAGCGCGATCTTGAAGCCCGCCTCCTGCGCCACGTTTCCCCCGCTTTCGCCGAAGATCCACTCCGAGTCCTGCGTGTTGCCCGATTTGCCGCCCGTTATGCGCCGCTGGGTTTCAAGGTGGCGGACGAAACCCTCGAACTGATGCGCCAGCTCAGTGAGTCCGGCGAATTGGAGGCGTTGACGGCCGAGCGCAGCTGGAAAGAAATTTCCCGCGCCCTCATGGAAAAACAGCCACAGGTATTTATCCAGGTGTTGCGCGACTGCACGGCGCTCAAGATCTTGATGCCCGAGGTCGACGCGCTGTTTGGCGTGCCGCAGCCTGAAGCCCATCACCCGGAAATCGATACCGGCGTCCACACCTTGAGCGTGCTGGAGCAGGCGGCATTGCACCAACAACCGCTAACGGTCCGCTGGGCCTGCCTGCTCCATGACTTGGGTAAAGGCCTGACACCCCAACACGAATGGCCGCGTCACATCGCCCATGAGCACACGGGCCTGAAGCTGATCAAAGCCGTCAGCGAACGCTTCAAGGCACCGCGGGACTGTCAGGAACTGGCGTTACTGGTTGGCCAGTACCACACCCATGGCCACCGTGCGCTTGAACTGAAGGCCTCTACTTTGCTTGAGCTGCTGCAAAGTTTTGATGTGTATCGTCGGCCCCAGCGCTTCGAGGAATTCATCGCGGCATGCGAGATGGATGCACGGGGGCGCAAGGGGCTCGAAGAGCGAAGTTATCCACAGGCTGAATATCTGCGAGGCGCTGCGGCAGCGGCCCGCGCAGTGGCTGTGCAGCCTTTGTTGGAGAAGGGTTTCAAGGGACCGGAGCTGGGAGAGGCGATCAAGCGTGAGCGTCTCAGGGTGTTGAAGGTCTACAAGGAAGCGGCGAGCTGACGGGAGTTTGGACCAACTGATATTTCTGCTGAATATACAACCGCCATCGCGAGCAGGCTCGCTCCCACATTAGGATTTCAGCGGGCACATATCTTGTGCCTGACCGAGATCCACTGTGGGAGCGAGCCTGCTCGCGATAGCGGCAGCCGTCTCACAACAGATTCGACGGCGTAAGCGGCTGGCCTCGCCATTCGAAAGCCACCGGTGCCAGCACCTGGTCGATCTGGGCTTCTTCCCACAGCGTGGCGAAGCTCTTGCCCACGCCCGGATGAATTCGATCCGGCGCCATCAATGACAAAGGCCACAGGACGAAGGCGTTCTTGAGAATTTCCGCGCGCGGCAGGATCAGCCCATCGAAATTGCCGACCTGTTCGCCATACAACAACACGTCGATATCCAGTGGCAATCCCTTGCGGTCCGGCGCATAGCGACCGTTATCCGCCTCGATGAACTTGAGGCGACGGTCCAATTCCATCAGCGGCAGATCCGTGAAGGCCGAGACGACAAAATTGAAGAACGGCCCGCTCTTGATCCCCACCGGCTGGCTCTCGAACACGGCTGAACAGCGCATGTCCACGAGGAATCCAGCCAAGGCCTCAAGACCGGCGCACAAATGGGTTTCGCGCTCGATATTGCTGCCGAGCCCGAGAAAAACCTGAGTCAGCGACATCCGCGCTCGATCTCCACGCCAACGCCGCTGGCCGCCGATACGGCGCCAGGCTTGGTCACTTTCAGACGCAGCCAGGTGATCTTGAACTCATCCATCAGTTCCTGGGCCAGCCGCTCGGCGAAGGTCTCGACCAATTGGAACTGCGCCTGCTCGGCAAATACCTGGATGCGCGACGACACGCTGGCGTAGTCGAGCGCCAGGGTCAGGTCGTCGCCTGCGGCGGCCGGGCGGTTGTCCCAGGCGAAGCTCAGGTCAAGCCGCAGGCACTGTCGGATGCCTCGCTCCCAGTCGTAGGCACCGATTACCGTGTCGACTTCCAGACCCTCGATAAACACTCTGTCCAAGCACTCTTCTCCGCAGCACGACAAGGGCGCGATGCCCCGTTAGAATCAGGGCGTCCTCGCCCGGAATAGTTAGCATGTTTTGGTTACTGGCGATTCTCGCCTACCTGCTCGGCTCGCTGTCCTTCGCCATTTTGCTCAGCCGCCTGACCGGTCGCCCGGATCCGCGAATGAGTGGCTCGGGCAATGCCGGCGCCACCAACATGCTGCGCCTGGCCGGACGCAAACTCGCCATCCTGACCCTGCTGGGCGACCTCTGCAAAGGCCTTGTCCCGGTATTGATCGCCAGCCTTGCAGGGCTTTCGTTGCAGCAACAGGCCTGGATCGGCGTCTGCGCCGTCATCGGCCATCTATTCCCGCTGTACTTTCGCTTTCGTGGCGGCAAGGGTGTCGCCACCGCCGCCGGCATGCTGCTGGGCCTGTACCCGCCCGCCGCCCTGCTGGCTGTCTGTGCCTGGCTGCTGACGTTCTACCTGACCCGCACCAGCTCCCTGGCCGCGCTGATCGCCACACCGCTGACCCTGCCGTTACTGGCCTGGCAGGAACCGGCGGCCTTGCTGCCAATGACCGCGCTGGTTGCCCTGATCGTCTGGCGTCACCGCGGCAATCTACGCGACCTGTTCGCCGGGCGCGAACGGCATTTTTAAATAACGTTTCACAAGGGTGCCAACTGCTCCATGGGCCAGCGCGCCTGCACGCTGATCGCCAGGCTTTCCTGCTGGCCGGCCTGCAAACGCTGGCAGCCGGCAAAGGCAATCATCGCACCGTTATCTGTGCAGAACTCCGGCCGGGCGTAGTAAACGTCGCCCTTCATGTCGCCGAGCATTTTCTCCAACGATGTCCGCAAGGCCTTGTTCGCACTCACGCCGCCGGCGATGACTAACCGCTTGAGTCCGGCCTGTTTCAGGGCACGCTTGCACTTGATGGTCAAAGTCTCCACCACAGCCTGCTGGAACGCCAGTGAGATGTCGCAACGGGCTTGTTCACTGTCGTCCCCGGCGCTGACGCACTGCTGCCAGGTGTTCAGGGCGAAGGTCTTCAGCCCACTGAAACTGAAATCCAGGCCGGGACGGTCGCACATCGGCCGCGGGAACACGAAACGCCCCTCGACCCCTTGCGTCGCCAGCCGGGAAATTTCCGGCCCGCCTGGATAATTGAGTCCCATCATTTTTGCGGTTTTGTCGAACGCTTCGCCGGCGGCATCGTCGAGGGTTTCGCCGAGCAGCTCGTATTGGCCGATTCCATCGACCCGGATGAGCTGCGTATGGCCACCCGAAACCAACAAAGCGACGAACGGGAATTCTGGTGGTTGCGACTCCAGCATCGGCGCCAGCAAATGGCCTTCCATGTGATGCACGCCCAAGGCTGGAATGCCCCAGGCAAAGGCCAGCGCCTGGGCACAGGAAGCGCCCACCAGCAACGCGCCCACCAGGCCCGGGCCGGCGGTGTAGGCGATGCCGTCGATCTCGGTCGGCACGCAGCCGGCCTCGGCCAGCACCTGGCGGATCAAGGGCAGCATGCGCTTGACGTGATCGCGAGAGGCAAGCTCGGGCACCACCCCGCCATAGGCACGATGCAGGTCGATCTGGCTGAACAGCGCATCGGCCAGCAGGCCGCGCTCACTGTCGTAGAGTGCGACACCGGTTTCGTCGCAGGAGGTTTCTAATCCCAGTACTAGCATGGGTTTGCGCCTTGTAGAGGCTGAATTCGAAGGCGCGCATAATAGTCGCCGCTTTGTGCCCCGACCAGCGGTTTTCGATCAGAGGCTTTGCATTCCGAGCGTTGAGGGGTTAACATCCGCAACCCTTAAAAACCGACGTCTTCAAGTGCTCTTTTGCCGCGAGGATGTTGACCCCGGTAATGAATGAAGGTAGCTCTGGATGCCAGCCGTCAAAGTAAAAGAGAACGAACCCTTCGACGTAGCTCTGCGTCGTTTCAAGCGCTCCTGCGAAAAAGCCGGTGTTCTGGCTGAAGTTCGTAGCCGCGAATTCTACGAGAAGCCGACTTCTGAGCGTAAGCGCAAGGCAGCAGCCGCTGTTAAGCGTCACGCCAAGAAAGTTCAGCGCGAACAGCGCCGCGCCGTACGTCTGTACTAATACACAGACGTCCGTAGCAAGCTTCTGCCAAGCCCGGCCTTCAAGCCGGGCTTATGGCATTTGCGGAATAACGCTTGATGCTTCACCGTCGAAGCCGCAGACGCGACCAAGACAACCGCTTCACTGCGTCAGACCTGGCTCTTTTGCCAGCGGTGCACGTCTTTCCTGACGAGCCTTCCAAGGCTACCGACGAGCACACCCTGATTCCTCTAACGACGATCAGCCCAAGGCACCTACCTGCGTGCCCGCTTCATGAGCTATCCGAGGCCCGACCGGCCGTTACCGGACTCAGCGCAACACATTCAAACAGTCGAATACTGATAGTTATTAACGTCAGTGGATTATCGGCAGATACACTTCCCGACAGCGATGATGCAGACGACCCGGTCGAGCCACCGATTCAGCGTGCCTCAAACCCAGACCCGGTTACGCCTGCCGATTTCGGGCCCCTATTTCGCGCAGTGATGATGAGAACGCCATGGCCGGGCTGATTCCCCAGAGCTTTATTGACGACCTCCTGAACCGCACCGACATCGTCGACGTGGTCAGCTCTCGCCTGCAAATGAAGAAAGCAGGCAAGAACTACACCGCCTGCTGCCCGTTTCACAAAGAGAAAACCCCCTCCTTCAGCGTCAGCCCCGACAAGCAGTTCTACTATTGCTTCGGTTGCGGCGCTGGCGGCAACGCCCTCGGCTTCATCATGGACCACGACAACCTGGACTTTCCCCAGGCCGTCGAAGAACTGGCCAAAGCCGCGGGCATGGAAATTCCCCGGGAGGAAAGCGGTCGACAACACAAGCCGCGCCAACCGACCGATTCGCCGCTCTACCCGCTACTGACGGCTGCAGCCGATTTCTATCGCCAGGCCCTCAAAAGCCATCCGGCGCGCAAGGCCGCGGTGGATTATCTCAAGGGCCGCGGCCTGACTGGCGAAATCGCCCGAGACTTCGGCCTCGGCTTCGCCCCGCCCGGCTGGGACAACCTGTACAAGCACTTAAGCAGCGACACACTGCAGCAGCGCGCCATGATCGACGCCGGCCTGCTGATCGAAAACGCCGAAACCGGCAAGCGCTACGACCGCTTCCGCGACCGGGTCATGTTTCCGATCCGCGACACACGCGGGCGGATCATCGCCTTTGGTGGCCGGGTACTGGGCGACGACAAGCCGAAATACCTGAACTCTCCGGAAACCCCGGTATTCCATAAGGGCCAGGAACTCTACGGCCTGTACGAAGCGCGCAAGAACAACCGCAACCTCGACGAAATCATCGTCGTCGAAGGCTACATGGACGTGATTGCCCTGGCCCAGCAAGGCCTGCGCAATGCCGTCGCGACCCTGGGCACAGCCACCAGCGAAGAGCACATGAAGCGCCTGTTTCGCGTGGTGCCCAACGTGCTGTTCTGCTTCGACGGCGACCAGGCCGGCCGCAACGCTGCCTGGCGCGCACTGGAAGCCACCTTGCCGTGCCTGCAGGATGGGCGCCGGGCACGCTTCCTGTTCCTGCCCGAGGGCGAGGATCCGGATACCCTGGTGCGCTCCGAAGGCACCGACGCGTTCCGTGCGCGGATCAACCAGCACGCACAACCGTTGGCCGACTATTTTTTCCAGCAGTTGACCGAAGAAGCCGATCCACGCTCCCTCGAAGGCAAGGCCCACATGGCCACCCTCGCGGCGCCACTGATCGACAAGGTGCCCGGCGCCAACCTGCGCACCCTCATGCGCCAGCGCCTGACCGAAATCACCGGGCTGAACAGCGAAGCAGTCAACCAACTGGTGCACAGCGCCCCCCACGAGGCGCCGCCGGCGTATGACCCGGGCATCGATTACGACGCGATGCCCGACTTCGCCGACTATCATCAACCCCAGCAGGATTACGCGCCGCAACAGGAATGGACGCCAAAAAAACCCGGCAGTGGTGGCAAGAAATGGGACAAAAAACCCTGGGACAAGAACGGCAAGCGCGGCGATCGCGACCAACCACGTGCCCCGCGCGTGCCGGCCGCCGTCGAACCACCAACACTGGCCGCCCTGCGCACCTTGCTGCATCACCCGCAACTGGCGGAGAAAGTCGAGGACGCAGGGCACTTCGCCGCCGAGGACCACAGCAATACACAATTGCTGGTGGCACTCCTTGAAGCCGTGCAGAAGAACCCCAAGCTAAACTCGTTCCAGTTGATCGCACGATGGCACGGTACCGAGCAGGGACGCCTCCTGAAGGCACTGGCCGAGAAGGAATGGCTGATTGAGGGAGACAACCTTGAACAACAGTTTTTCGACACCATTACTAGCTTGTCCGCCCGCCAACGCGAGCGAAACCTGGAACAACTTCTGCGAAAAGCTCGCCAGAGCGAGTTGACCAGCGAAGAGAAAAACCAATTGCGCGACTTACTCAGCCGCAATGTTTGCGCATCAAACCCGACCTCAACTGGCGCGTGAGGTCACAGCTCAGGTATAATCCTCGGCTTGTTTTTTGCCCGCCAAGACCTTCAGTGGATAGGGTGTTATGTCCGGAAAAGCGCAACAGCAGTCTCGTATCAAAGAGTTGATCCTATTGGGTCGTGAGCAGGGCTACCTGACTTACGCGGAGGTCAACGACCACCTGCCGGAGGATATTTCAGATCCGGAACAGGTGGAAGACATCATCCGCATGATCAACGACATGGGGATCAACGTATTCGAGGTTGCTCCAGATAAGGATGCCCTTATGCTGGCCGACGCCGATACCGACGAGGCGGCCGCTGAAGAAGCGGCCGCAGCGTTGGCAGCGGTCGAGACCGACATTGGTCGCACCACGGACCCCGTGCGCATGTACATGCGTGAAATGGGTACGGTAGAGCTCCTCACACGCGAAGGCGAAATCGAAATCGCCAAGCGTATTGAAGAAGGCATCCGCGAAGTGATGGGCGCAATCGCGCACTTCCCTGGCACGGTTGACCATATTCTCTCCGAGTACACCCGCGTCACCACCGAAGGTGGCCGCCTGTCTGACGTCCTGAGCGGCTATATCGACCCGGACGACGGCATTGCGCCGCCTGCCGCCGAAGTGCCGCCGCCGATCGACGCGAAAGCCGTCAAGGCCGACGACGAAACCGATGACGACGACGCCGAAGCCAGCGACGACGAGGAAGAAGCCGAAAGCGGTCCGGATCCGGTCATCGCCGCGCAGCGTTTCGGCGCCGTGGCCGACCAGATGGAAATCACCCGCAAGGCGCTGAAAAAGCATGGCCGCAACAACAAGCAGGCGATTGCCGAGCTGTTGGCACTGGCCGAGCTGTTCATGCCGATCAAGCTGGTACCGAAGCAATTCGAAGGCCTGGTCGAGCGTGTTCGCAGCGCCCTGGATCGCCTTCGTCAGCAAGAGCGCGCGATCATGCAGCTCTGCGTGCGTGACGCCCGCATGCCACGTGCCGATTTCCTGCGCCAGTTCCCTGGCCACGAAGTCGACGAAAGCTGGACCGATGCATTGGCCAAGGGCAAGAGCAAATATGCTGAAGCCATTGCCCGCCTGCAGCCGGACATCGTTCGTTGCCAGCAAAAGCTGAGTGCGCTGGAGGCCGAGACCGGCCTGAGCATCGCCGAGATCAAGGACATCAACCGTCGCATGTCGATTGGCGAGGCCAAGGCCCGTCGCGCGAAGAAAGAGATGGTCGAAGCGAACTTGCGCCTGGTGATCTCCATCGCCAAGAAGTACACCAACCGCGGCCTGCAATTCCTCGACCTGATCCAGGAAGGCAACATCGGCCTGATGAAGGCGGTGGACAAGTTCGAATACCGTCGCGGCTACAAGTTCTCGACTTATGCCACCTGGTGGATCCGTCAGGCGATCACTCGCTCGATCGCCGACCAGGCCCGCACCATCCGTATTCCGGTGCACATGATCGAGACGATCAACAAGCTCAACCGCATTTCCCGGCAGATGTTGCAGGAAATGGGTCGCGAACCGACGCCGGAAGAGCTGGGCGAACGCATGGAAATGCCTGAGGACAAGATCCGCAAGGTATTGAAGATCGCCAAAGAGCCGATCTCCATGGAAACCCCGATCGGCGATGACGAAGACTCCCATCTGGGTGACTTCATCGAAGACTCCACCATGCAGTCTCCGATTGATGTCGCCACGGTCGAGAGTCTCAAGGAAGCGACTCGCGAAGTGCTCTCCGGCCTCACTGCCCGTGAAGCCAAGGTACTGCGCATGCGCTTCGGCATCGACATGAATACCGACCACACCCTTGAGGAAGTCGGTAAGCAGTTCGATGTGACCCGTGAGCGGATTCGCCAGATCGAAGCCAAGGCGTTGCGCAAACTGCGCCACCCGACGCGAAGCGAGCATCTGCGCTCCTTCCTCGACGAGTGACCTTCAAAACCCCCGGCCCTGCCGGGGGTTTTGTTATGCACAGATAAAATCCCCTTCGTTACGCTCCTCACCACCCTGTTGCCCGTCTACACTCGACTCATCCTCACCAAGCCATGACGAGACAGTGATGCCCAGACTGACGGCCGCGCTTTTGCTGTCATTGATGACCTGGACCGCAACAGCTGGCGCGTTGACGCTCACCGACGAGGAGCTCCGCTGGCTCAAGGACCACCCCGACCTGCGCCTGGGTGTCGACGCCTCCTGGCCGCCGTTTGAGTTCCGCGACGATCAAGGCCGTTACCAAGGCCTGGCCGCCGATTACATCGAGATCATCCGTGAACGATTGGCCGTCAAGGTCACCCCGATCGAGCCGGTCAGCTGGACGGCCGTGCTGGAGCAAGTCGCACAAGGCAAGATCGATCTTTTGCCAGGCATCATGTCCACCCCGGAGCGCCAGAATTACCTGGCATTTACCCGCCCCTACCTGGACTTCCCCATTGTCATCCTGGCTCATCACGGTGGCGCCCGGCCTCACAACCTCAAGGAACTGTACGGGCTGAAGATCGCCGTGGTGGAGAACTATGCCCCCCATGAATTGCTACGCAACCATCATCCCGACCTGAACCTGGTGGCACTGCCCAACGTCAGCTCAGCCCTGCAAGCACTGGCGACCGACGAAGTGGATGCGGTAGTGGGCGATCTGGCTTCCAGTGTCTGGAGCCTGCGCCAACTCAAGCTCGAAGGCCTTTATGTCAGCGGTGAAACGCCCTATCGCTACCAGCTAGCAATGGCCGTCCCTCAAGACAACAAGATATTGGTCAGTATCCTGGATAAGGTCATCGCGGACATGAGCCCGGCCGAGGTCGCCGAGATCCAGCAGAAATGGGTCGGCAATGTGCATGACTACCGCCAGCTCTGGTCGGACTTGCTGCTGTACGGCCTGCCGGCGCTGCTGCTCCTGGTCGGCATATTGGCGGTGGTGATTCGCATCAACCGCCGGCTCAGTTCGGAGATCGCCCGACGGGTCGAGCTTGAGCAGGAGCTGCGCAGCAGCGAATACCATTACCGTGGGCTGGTGGAGAGCCTGTCGGCCATTGCCTGGGAGGCAAGGGTCAGCGATTTCACCTACAGCTACGTATCGCCCCACGCCGAAGACCTGTTGGGCTATCCACTCTCCCATTGGCTGGTCCCAGGTTTCTGGCGCAACATCATTCATCCGGCCGACCTGATCCGTGCCCAGAGCTACTGTGATCAAGAAGTGTTGGCGGGGCGCGACCACTGCATCGATTACCGGGTGATCACCGCCGATGGCCGCTGTCTGTGGGTACGCGATATTGTCAGCCTGATCGAACACGGGCACGAACCGCTGATGCGCGGGTTGATGATCGATATCAGTGAAGCCAAGCGTACCGAGGAAGCCCTGCGTCTTTCGGAGCAGAAATTTGCCTCGGTGTTCCGCCAGTGCCCGGATATCCTGGTGATTGCACGGCTGTTTGACGGTTGCCTGCTGGAGGTCAACAAGGCCTTCGAAGAGCAGATCGGCTTGAGTGCCGCAGACGTGATAGGGCGTAGCGCAACCGCACTGGATATCTGGGGCATCCAGGGTGTGGGGCCGAGCCTGTTGCAGCGTTTGCAGGCCGGCAGCATCCGCAACCTGGAAATGCCCTTTCGCCGCAGCAATGGCCAGGTGTTCACCGGGCTGATCTCCGCCGAGCCCTTCGACCTCGACACGACGCCCGCCCTGGTCGTGGTGGTGCGAGACATCAGCCAGCTCAAGGAAACCCAGCAACAACTGCAGACATCCGAAGAGAAGTTCGCCAAGGCATTCCACGCCTCGCCCGATGGATTGCTGCTGTCCCGGCAAAGCGATGGCTTGCTGATTGAAGTCAACGAAGGATTCAGCCGCATTACCGGCTTCAACAGCGCCCTGTCGGTCGACCGCTCTACCCTGGACCTGGGCATCTGGGTCAATCTCAACGAGCGCAAGCAGATGCTCGACCTGCTGAAACGGGACGGCTTCGTCAGGGATTTCAGCTGCCATATCCGTCGCAACGACGGGCAGATACGGCTCTGCGAAGTGTCCAGCCGCCCGCTGCCCATCGGCAACGAAGATTGCATGCTGACCATCGCCCGGGACATTACCGAACGCCACCTGATGCAGGAAAAACTGCAACAGGCCGCCACCGTGTTCGAAAGCACTGCCGAAGGCGTGCTGATCACCGATACCCAACAACACATCAGCGCCGTGAACCGGGCGTTCACCGAAATCACCGGCTACAGCGAAACCGAAGCCCTGGGCCACACACCCCGGCTGTTGGCTTCCGGCCTGCATGACAGCGCGTTTTACGCGGCGATGTGGCACCAGTTGACAGCGGAGGGACACTGGCAGGGAGAAATCTCCAACCGACGCAAGAACGGCGAGCTGTACCCCAGTTGGCTGACCATCAGCGCGGTACGCAATCGGGACCGACAGATCACCCATTTCGTCGCCGTCTTCGCCGATATCTCCAGCCTCAAACACGCCCAGGCCCGGCTCGATTACCAGGCTCACCACGACCCGCTGACGGGCCTGCCCAATCGCACACTGTTCGAAAGCCGCTTGTTGGCGGCCCTCAACAGCCAGCAGGAAAACGGCGGCCAGGGTGCCGTGCTGTTCCTGGACCTGGACCGCTTCAAGCACATCAATGACAGCCTCGGACACCCGGTCGGCGACCTGCTGCTCAAGGGCATCGCCGTGCGCTTGCGCGAGCAGTTGCGTGACATCGACACCGTGGCGCGCCTGGGCGGCGACGAGTTCATTATCCTGCTGCCGGGCCTGCAACAGCCCAGCGATGCCGAGCACATCGCCCAGAAACTGTTGAACTGCTTTACCGCACCGTTCCAGGCCGGCGAACACGAGTTCTTCATCAGCGCCAGCATCGGCACCAGCCTCTACCCGCAGGATGGCTGCGACGTCGCCACGCTGGTCAAGAATGCCGACGCGGCGATGTACCGCTCCAAGGCCAAGGGGCGCAACCGGGTGGAGAAATACACCCGCGACCTCACCGCCCAGGCCAGCGAGCGCGTGGCCTTGGAACACGAGCTGCGCCGGGCGATTGAACGCAACGAGCTGTCACTGTCCTTCCAACCGAAAATCAGCCTCGTCGACAATCGATTGGTAGGCGCCGAGGCACTGATTCGCTGGAATCACCCGACGTTTGGCGACGTCCCGCCCGAACACTTCATCCCGCTGGCGGAAGAAAACGGCATGATCCTGCAAATTGGCGATTGGGTTCTGGAACGTGCCTGCCGGCAGCTGTGCGAATGGAACAGCACCTACGAAAGCCTCGGCCCACTGTCGGTCAACCTGGCCGGTGCCCAACTGCGTCAACCCAACTTGCTGGGGCGTATCGAACAACTGCTGCGCGAACACCAACTCAAGCCCGACCTATTGCAACTGGAAATTACCGAAAACTTCATCATGAGCCAGGCCGAAGAGGCCCTGACGGTGCTGCACCAGCTGAAAAAGCTTGGCGTGCAACTGGCCATCGACGACTTCGGCACGGGCTATTCCTCCCTGAGTTATCTCAAGCGCCTGCCGCTGGACATCCTCAAGATCGACCAGTCCTTCGTCCGCGGCCTGCCCGATGATCCTCACGATGTGGCCATCGTGCGGGCAATCATCGCCCTGGGCCGCAGCATGCAATTCACCATCATCGCCGAGGGCGTCGAAACCCTGGCCCAGCAGCAATTCCTGACCGAAGAGGGTTGCGAACAGATCCAGGGCTACATCGTCAGCCTGCCCCTGTGCGCCGAGGAGTTCGCCGCAACGTTTCTATGTGTGTCCGTATCGGATTTTTCGGATAGCACAGCCGAGAAACCGTCGCTATAATCCGCGGCCTACTGAGGGCCTATAGCTCAGTTGGTTAGAGCAGAGGACTCATAATCCTTTGGTCCACGGTTCGAGTCCGTGTGGGCCCACCAAATTGAAAGCCGCGCATTGCGCGGCTTTCGTCGTTTCTGACATCCGAAAACCAACGCCCTAAAAACCTCAAAAACGGCGTTCCGTCCAAAAAACGTCCAATTTCATTCTTGGACGGCGATTTCCAAGCCCGTCGATTGTCGTGGGAAAGGTTTCGTTTATTGCGATTTTCGTTTATTTCGAATATATCTCTTAGGTGATCGCTGCACCGAACCATGATCACTACCAAATACCTGGTTCCTGGAGATAGTCATGACCACCACCGACCTCACTCGCACCGTTCTTCCCGATGAGAAAGAAATTGCTGCAGCTATGGAGTCAAGCCGGCAGTTAGCTGCTTTCCTTTCGACAAAATTCGAAACCCAGCGCATAGAACTGGTTGACGAGACACAGCAGCGCGAAGTGGTCGAATTGCCTACGTTTGCCCTTCGTTTGCTCGGGGAAATCCTCGGCGAACTCGCGCTGGGTAACGCAGTCAAGGTCGTTCCCATTCACGCCGAGCTAACCACCCAAGAAGGTGCGGACATACTCAATGTTTCGCGACCTCATCTGGTGAAACTCTTGGATGAAGGCGCGTTACCACACACAAAAACGGGCCGGCACCGCCGGATCAAACTGGCTGATCTCATGGCCTACAAGGAACAGCGTGACCACGCGAGCCGTGCGGCCATGGACGAACTGGCAGCACAAGCCCAGGAGCTAGGGATGGGTTACGAATGAGATGTTCGGCTTTCACGGCGTTCTATGACGCGAATGTTCTCTACCCTGCACCACTGCGTGACTTCTTGATGCATCTAGCGCTCACCGGCATATATCGTGCACGTTGGTCAGCTCAAGTCCATGACGAGTGGAAGCGAAATCTTCTGTCAAATAGACCGGAGCTTACCTGCGAGCAATTGAATCGGACGTCCTCACTGATGGATAGCGCCGTGCCAGGCTGCCTCGTGACTGACTATGAACCCCTCATAGAAGGGCTTCATTTGCCGGATGTCGATGATCGTCACGTGCTTGCTGCAGCCATCAAATGCAATGCATCTGTCATCGTTACTTTTAACCTGAAGGACTTTCCCAAGAGTGCTCTCGAAGCATTTGATATCGAGCCTTTGCACCCTGACGATTTTGTTGCCGACCTTTGGGATATTGACCAAGCGGCTGTTCTCGAAGCAGCACAGCGGCAGCGAGCATCCTTGAAAAATCCGCCCCACAGTGCGCGTCAATACCTCGATAAGCTACTCCAACAAAAACTCCCCGAAACTGTGAAATTGCTCTCCAGATTTGAATTCCTGATTTGACGATTGCTGCGAAGGACTTGAGGCTACCAAGATGAATTAACATCTCACCCCACGTCCGCCTCTGTTACTCAACCTCTATCGCCGAGACGCCCATCATCGCCAGCCCCAGCCTCCCCCGCCTGTTTCTTGAACTGTTCTGGCAACTCGGCATCCTCCTGGTACCAGCCTTTTTCGTCACAATACTGCCGCCCCCATTGGCCTTGCTGGCGGTAGTCTGCCTCGGATTGCTAATGGGCCTTGCCGCTCGCCTGGGCTTTTTGGCGATGGGCCGGGGCATTGCCCGGGTGACGGTCGGCGCGGTGTTTGGCCTGGGTTTCAGCCTGGGTCGGGCGTTGCCTGAGTGGTGGGGCATTTTGGTGGCGATTGTCGGCATCATCGTCGGGCTCGCCTGCGTCAGTCGCTGGGAGCGGCGCCTTGGGTTGGCACCCGTTTCCAGCAAAGGGCCGAGTGCCTGGGGTGGAAATGAGCCATTGCTGACCCCTGAAGGCGAGCCGATCCGGGTCTTCAACCACAGTGAGATCGCCATGGGCGGCCCGACCTATTGCGACTATCTGTTTCCCGATGGTGCACTCCTTCTCGGCTTGGGTTCCTCGGCCCTGTTCTCCCGCGACGGGCGCTACTTCGCCGCGACAATACCGTCCAGGCAGAACTGGGGCCTGCTGATTCTCGACCGCCAGCAGCGTCAGGTGTATCGCTGCGCCGACAGCGAGCTCTGGGAGCTGGACGCTTTTGACCTCGGCGTTTTGAGCGGGCGCCATAGCCCACTGGTGAACGACAGCGTTCGCGAAGTTCGGTTGCCTGAGCTATTCCAGACGGCCAGTGTTACGCACCTGCTACCCTTCGCTGACCTGTGGCTGGAATCCGATTGGCATCCCGAACAGGTTCAACAGACCTTTGAACGGCGCTCCACCGATGGCCAGCACTGCCTGCGGGGCGACATCGCCTTGCCCGCGACCTTTCGCAACCTGGCCCAGCCGCTGGAACCGCTGATTTCCCCGCGCTATACCATCAGCATCAACGGGCAACCCTCCGGCCTGCGGATGGCGGCCGATGCGCCGTTGATCTGGAGCAGCGATCATCGCGCCCTGGTGTGCCTGGCTCAGGCGCAAGATTCCCAAGCAGATGGCGACCAGTATTGGTTGTGGCAGCTCGACAACGGCTGGCGGGCCTTGCCGTCGCCCTGGGTGAGGCGGGAAGCGGAACCATCCTTCTACTGGCATGAATTGCTGGGCCTCGATACCAACCACGTGTTTATCGGCTCGTACCTCGACTACGCGCGACCGGGCTCCGGCCGGTATGGCTATCGCCTGGACAGCATCCACGGCGATACCGAGACCCAGGCCGGTCACGACGCCCAAGGGCGCGTGCAGGTTGGCGAATTTATGCTGACCCGCATGACCATCGCGATGCCGTTGGACAGCCAAGGCCAGCGCGGCGATTCATTCATTGAAACGCAACCGATGCAGGACGGAGTACGCGCACGGTTGACCTGGCTTGTCGATAATTCCGACGGGCTGGGAGGCTATCGCTGCCAGATCGGTGGCTGGCACTTGCCGGGAAGTTGGCTGCTGGATCACCGCGTCTCTGACTGCGGACGTTACCTGGCACTGCTGCCCTTCGAACAGTCAACGACCGTAACCACCCATGGGGTGGTTGCCGACGTGAAGGATCGACGCCTGCTGGTAGGGCCGCCGATGTGGGTGCAGCGCATCCTCGATTTTCGTGATGGCCGGCTGAGCCTGGCGGTGGTTGCCGGTCGTCTTGACCAGGATCTGGACAGCAGCGCGCTGCAACGCTTCAACATTCCTGCGCAGCCAATTGGCGGTGATCCGGCATTCTTTCATCCCGACGAACGTTCCCGGCTGTTCTACAACACCGTGGAGCTGCAGGTGACGGGCTCACAATTGCACAGCATCGCCCCCTGGCGCCTGGTGGATTGTCCGCAAGTGGCCAACGCCGACGGCGACTTCATCCTGCCCGCGCCTGACCATCGGGATGCCGCCTGGTTGTTTGGCAGCGAAACGGAATATGCCGACAGTTGGGTGCGTGCCCAGACGCCCCGACTCGGAGGCCATTTGCTGACAGCCTCAGGCTGCGCGTTGGTCGACTTGGCGCCCTCGATGATCTGGTCGACGGATGCCCGTTTCCTCGCCCTGACTTGCATGGCGACCGATGCGGCAGAACTGTGTGGCAGCTACCGGGGCTGGCAATTATTACTTCTGGACGTCCAGCAGCACACGTTGCGGGTGCACCCACAATGGCTGGGCAACCGGCCGCTGTTTGAACGCTTCGACGAGCAACTGCATGTACGTTGCTTTGAGCGCGATTGGGCAGCCGAAGACGATGAGGACCCTGGTTCAGTGCAGGCGTTCTCCCTGGATGCTCTGTTGCAGTTGCCCGCTGAACAGTTGGTTTGCCAGGACGGTTTCTGGTTCAGGGTTTCACAGGTGTACCAGGCCCCCGCCTGGCGCGCACTGGCTTTGCCTGCCATTGGCTATTTCGCACGTGAGAGCCTGTAACATGCTCGCCATCGAATGCCTGCGCCGGAGCCCACTTTGACTGATACCCGCCCCCCCGTCCTCGACGAAATCGACCGGCAACTGATCGCGGCGCTGCAAATCAACGCCCGGGAAAGCGTCGCGATGCTGGCTCGGCAACTGGGCATCGCCCGCACGACCGTGACGTCGCGGCTGGCGCGCCTGGAAAAGACCAAGGTGATTACCGGCTATGGCGTGCGCCTGGGCCAACGGGTGATTGATGGCGGCTTGCAGGCTTACGTCGGCATCAAGGTCCAACCGCGCTCCGGCAAGGACGTGCTGCGACGTTTGAGCGCCATGGCCCAGGTCCAGCAGTTGTGTGCGGTCAGCGGTGAGTTCGATTACGTCGCCTGGCTGCGCACCGACTCTCCAGAACAGCTGGATCAACTGCTGGACCAGATTGGCAGCGTGGATGGCGTGGAGAAAACCACCACCTCGATCATCCTCAGCAGCAAGATCGATCGGGGCCAGCCCGTCTAGCCCTGCGCAACTTAACCCGTGGGAGCGAGCAAGCTCGCTCCCACGGGGGAAAATCGTCAGTTATGGTGCTTGATAGGCAAAGTTTTCGATTCTGACCTGCCCCTCCGGAAAGGTCGCGATAATCTCCAATTCGCCTCCCATGGCACGGATGTAATTTCGCAACGTGCTGATGTACATATCCGTACGGCGCTCCATTTTCGAGACCGCCGCCTGGTTGATATGCAGTGACTTGGCCAAGGCCTCCTGGCTCAACTCCTGCGCTTGGCGCAACTCGTGCAATGGCATCTCTGCACGCAACTTCTGATACAGAGCCTGTGCACGCGCCTGAGAGTCAGGCGCACGACGCGCCATCAAGTCGGAAAACTTCTTAGCCATTGTCACAGCCCTCTCTCTTCAATACTTCCAAAGCTCGTCATAGAGGCGTTCGGCCAAGGGCACATATTCCTGATACCAGCGGTCCCGGCCAGTTTTGTCTCCCCCGATCAGGAGGATGGCGCAGCGGCGCGGATCAAACGCATAGAGCACACGATAAGGCCTACCTGCGTGTTGCACTCGTAATTCACGAAGGTTGCCATGACGCGAACCTTTGATATCACTGGTGTGAGGAAAGCCCAGATAAGGCCCGGTGTCGCCGAGCAGCATTACCGAAGCCTGTACCGAGTCTTGCTCTGACGCACGGATACAGTTCCACCACATCTCAAATTCATCCGTGTATTCAACGTCCCATTTCATACAAATATGCCACCTAGGTTATATAACCTCAAGGGAATAACCATAGAAGTAACGGCGGGTATCTGCTCCCGTTGATCGCGCAGGTAATTGTTAGGGAGAGTTTCTGTGGGAGGCTGGTTTCGTCATTACGATTGAGCAATTGGTCAAAATGACTGGAACATATTCAAAACGACGACATATTGTGTCTTATTAACGTGTTCCACCCTCCCTAGAATGGCTGGCATCTTTCCTATACTCAGACGCGAAGCCGCGTCGAGTCGCCCATCAAGGTCAGCCATGAACAAGAACAATCGCCACCCAGCAGACGGTAAGAAGCCCATCACCATTTTCGGGCCGGACTTTCCTTTCGCCTTTGACGACTGGATCGAACATCCGGCCGGCCTGGGCAGCATTCCCGCGCACAACCAGGGTACGGAAGTGGCGATTGTCGGTGCTGGGATCGCCGGTCTGGTGGCGGCGTACGAGCTGATGAAGCTGGGACTCAAGCCCGTGGTCTACGAGGCGTCGAAGATGGGTGGGCGCCTGCGCTCACAGGCGTTCAACGGCGCTGAAGGGGTGATCGCCGAGCTGGGCGGCATGCGTTTTCCGGTGTCGTCCACCGCGTTCTACCACTACGTCGACAAACTGGGGCTGGAGACCAAACCGTTTCCCAACCCGCTGACCCCGGCGTCCGGCAGCACGGTTATCGACCTGGAAGGCCAGACGTATTACGCCCAGAAACTGGCGGACCTTCCCGCACTGTTCCAGGAAGTCGCCGACGCCTGGGCCGATGCGCTGGAGGATGGCTCGCGCTTCGGCGACATCCAGCAGGCGATCCGCGACCGCGACGTGCCACGCCTCAAGGAGCTGTGGAACACCTTGGTGCCCCTCTGGGACGACCGCACCTTCTACGACTTCGTCGCCACCTCCAAGGCGTTCGCCAAGCTCTCGTTCCAGCACCGCGAAGTGTTCGGCCAGGTCGGCTTCGGCACGGGCGGTTGGGATTCTGATTTCCCCAATTCGATGCTGGAAATCTTCCGCGTCGTGATGACCAACTGCGACGACCACCAGCATCTGGTGGTCGGTGGCGTCGAACAGGTACCTCACGGCATCTGGAACCACGTGCCGGAACGCTGTGCGCACTGGCCCGAAGGAACCAGCCTGAATTCGCTGCACCTGGGCGCCCCCCGCAGCGGCGTGAAGCGCATAGCCCGTGCGGCCGATGGCCGGTTCAGCGTGACGGACGTCTGGGAAAACACCCGCGAGTACGCCGCCGTGCTGGTCACCTGCCAGAGCTGGCTGCTGACCACCCAGATCGAATGTGAAGAAGCGCTGTTCTCGCAAAAGATGTGGATGGCCCTGGACCGCACCCGCTACATGCAATCGTCGAAGACATTCGTGATGGTCGACCGGCCGTTCTGGAAGGACAAGGACCCGGAGACCGGCCGCGACCTGATGAGCATGACCCTGACCGACCGCCTGACCCGTGGCACCTATCTGTTCGACAACGGCGACGACAAGCCCGGCGTGATTTGCCTGTCGTATTCCTGGATGAGCGATGCGCTGAAAATGCTTCCGCATCCGGTGGAAAAACGCGTGAAGCTGGCCCTCGATGCCCTGAAGAAGATCTACCCCAAGGTGGACATCGCCGCACGCATCATTGGCGATCCGATCACCGTGTCCTGGGAAGCGGATCCGCATTTCCTCGGCGCCTTCAAGGGCGCCCTGCCCGGCCACTATCGCTACAACCAGCGCATGTACGCGCATTTCATGCAGGACGACATGCCGGCCGAACAACGCGGGATCTTTATCGCCGGCGATGACGTCTCATGGACACCTGCCTGGGTCGAAGGCGCGGTACAGACCTCACTCAATGCCGTGTGGGGAATCATGAAGCACTTCGGCGGAGAAACTCACGCCGAGAACCCGGGTCCAGGTGATGTGTTCCACGAGATCGGTCCGATCGCCCTGCCCGAATAAAAGGAGTTTTTGATGCGTGTAGCCCTCTACCAATGCCCACCGCTGCCACTGGATCCAGCCGGCAACCTGCAACGCCTGCACCAGGTGGCGCTGGAGGCCAGGGGCGCCGATGTGCTGGTGCTGCCGGAGATGTTCATGACCGGCTACAACATCGGCGTCGACGCGGTGAATGTATTGGCCGAGGTCTACAACGGCGAGTGGGCGCAACAGATCGGCCGCATTGCCAAGGCGACCGGCCTGGCGATCGTCTATGGCTACCCCGAACGCAGCGAAGACGGGCAGATCTACAACGCCGCGCAGTTGATCGACGCTCAGGGCGAGCGCCTGGCCAACTACCGCAAGAGCCACCTGTTCGGTGACCTCGATCACGCCATGTTCAGCGCCGGCGACTCAGCGCTGCCTATCGTCGAGCTCAACGGCTGGAAGCTCGGCCTGCTGATCTGCTACGACCTGGAGTTCCCAGAGAACGCCCGCCGCCTGGCCCTGGCCGGCGCCGAGCTGATCCTGGTGCCGACCGCCAATATGCAACCCTACGAGTTCATCGCGGACATCACCGTCCGTGCCCGCGCCATCGAAAACCAGTGTTTCGTGGCCTACGCCAACTACTGCGGCCACGAAGGTGAACTACTGTATTGCGGCCAAAGCAGCATCGCCGCACCGAATGGCAGCCGACCGGCGCTTGCGGGGTTGGACGAGGCGTTGATCGTCGCAGAACTGGATCGACAACTGATGGACGATTCCCGAGCGGCCTACAACTACCTGCATGATCGCCGCCCCGAGCTTTACGACGACCTGCACAAACACTGATTGAGGATTGAGAACGCGGCCTAATCCGCTAGCATGAGCGCATCTTTGTTCTGGAAGCGCTCATGCCGGCCCCCGACTCCCTCCTCCCCCACACTGAAACCCTGGCCAACGGCTTGCGGGTGACATTGCGTCACGTCCCAGGCCTCAAGCGCAGCGCTGCAGTATTGCGAGTCGCGGCTGGCAGCCATGACGCGCCCCTGGCCTGGCCGGGATTGGCGCACTTGCTCGAGCATCTGTTCTTCCTCGGCACCGAGCGTTTTCCCGCTGGGGAGAACCTGATGGCCTACGTGCAGCGCCATGGCGGTCAAGTCAATGCGCGCACCAGCGAACGCACCACGGATTTCTTCTTCGAATTGCCACCCGCCACCTTCGCCGACGGACTGGAACGGCTGGGGGACATGCTCGCTCACCCACGCCTGGATGAGGCCGATCAGTTGCGTGAACGGGAAGTGCTACACGCCGAGTTCATCGCCTGGTCCCGGGATGCTGCAGCCCAGCGACAGCTTGCCTTGCAGGACGGCCTGTCGGCGACCCATCCGTTGCGAGGTTTTCATGCGGGTAATCGCGACAGCCTCGCGGTGGAGCACGCCGAATTCCAAAGCGCATTGCATGACTTCTATTGCAGCTTCTACCAGAGCGGCCAGATGAGCCTGAGCCTGGCCGGCCCGCAAAGCATCGCCGTTTTGAAAGCGCTGGCTGAACAGTTCGACAGCCAGATACCTGCCGGCGAAGCGCTTGCCAGGCCGGCACCGCCACAGCTGATGGCATCGTCCCAGACGAGTTATCAACAGGCCCGCGAGGGTTGCCTTGATCTGCTGTTCGCCTTCGAAGATTTGCCCAGCGCCTCGCCCCAAGCCTTGGACTTTCTCTGTACGTGGCTGAACTCCAGCAAACCGGGCGGCCTGCTCGCCCTGTTGCGTCAACGCCACTTGGCGGACAGCCTCAAGGCTACCGCACTGTATGAATTTACCGGACAGGCACTGCTGCATATCGAATTCACGCACGCCAACGCCCAGACAGCGGCGCAGATCCAGCCGTTGCTGCACGACTGGTTGGGTTTCTTTGCCGCCCAGGACGACTGGGCGCCGTTGCGCCAGGAGTTCACCGCACTGCTGCAGCGCCGGCAGGAAACAGTGTCGGCCTTGCAGTTGGCCCGCTGGGATTGTGAAGGTCGTGACGGGCCGCTGTTGGCACACGACCTCGTGAGGCTCAGGGAAATCCTCAAGCAACTGCACCCTGTCGACAACGTCACGGGACAATGGCAACTGCCCGCGTCCAACCCGTTCCTGCAAACGCCAAGCGAAGCGCCTCGCGCCGGGCTGATACGCGGCCAGACCAGCGCCCACCGCGGCTTGCGCACCTTCGCCCAGGACCGCTCCCGAGGCCGGCGGGAACGCTCGCCCATGCAGTTCAGCCAGGCGCTGCCCGACAACAGTCGTGAAGGCGCGGTGTACCTGCGCTGGCAACTGACGACTCAGCCACCGCTGGATCTTCAATCCCGGCTCGACCGGCATCTGGAGGAGGTGCGTGAGGATGCTCGCCAGGCCGGCGTGGACGTCAGTTTCGAACCTTCAGGGAATCAATGGCTGCTGAAACTGGTCGGCTTGCAGACCCCGGTGCCGTTGGTGCTCGAACACGTCCTGGCGAAGCTTTCACAACCGCTGCCCATGGCTCAGGCCGCCCACGAACCCCCACCGATACCCATTCGACACTTGCTCAAAGCGCTGCCGAATCATTGCCGGCAATCGCCAGCGTTGCCCATGCCTGACAGCGACCAAAGCGTGTGGACAACGGCCCGCTGGGATGGACTGTCCATCGGTCTGTCGGCCGCCACTCAAGGGGCACTGGGCCCGGCGTTGGCCCGTGTGCCAGGCATCGCCAGCGAGGACATCAGCTTGGTGATGGCGCCGCGCGGGCAACGCATCTGGCATACGCTCCAGACCCACGGTGAAGAAGCGGCCGTGTTGCTGTTTTGCCCGACCGCCACCCTGGCGCTGGCCGACGAGGCCGCCTGGCGGTTGCTGGCACAGTTGTGCCAGACGCCGTTCTATCAGCGCCTGCGGGTGGAGCTGCAGTTGGGTTATGCCGTGTTCAGCGGCTTGAAGCAGGTCGATGGGCAAACCGGGTTGCTGTTCGGCGTCCAATCGCCCAGCGTCTCGGCGGCGCAACTGATCGCCCACATCGAGACATTCCTGGTCGGGTTACCGGCGCTGATCCAGCAGCTCGATGATGCGTCCCTGACCGATCAGCAACAGGCGCTCGCCGCTCAACTCCAAATTGATGCCCTGCCCCGCGCCCAGGCCGCCGAACTGCTCTGGCAGGGCAAGTTGGCTGGCCGCCCGTCGGATTATCTTGAGCGACTGGCCGATGCCATCCTGCAACTGGATCGCCCACAACTACGAGCCGCCGCCCAGGGTTTGGTCGATGCTGACGGGGGATGGTATTGCCTGAGCAATGGCGCCTGCCTGACAGAGCGTTGGCAAGCGGCGCAATGATCATTGCAGCCGCTGTAATGAGCTTTCTTCGAGAATCGCGGCGAACGAATTTGTCAGATTTAGTAACATAGCCGCCTAAGCATCTGAACATCTCCGAACGGAGGTGGACTATATGTATAGGTTTCCACCGTTCCATCGAACCTGATTCCCCCAACCAAAGGAGTATTCCCATGTCTTGGTCCAAACCCGCATATATCGACCTGCGTATCGGTTTCGAAGTCACCATGTACTTCGCCAGCCGCTGATTGCTGCAGGCGCTCAAGCACGCAGCACTACGCCTCGGCCAGCCGAGGCGTTTTTATTTCGGTTTGCAGATGGAGCAGCCATGTTCGTCCAGATTCTAGGTTCCGCCGCCGGTGGCGGTTTCCCCCAGTGGAACTGCAACTGCGCCAATTGCGCAGGTTTTCGCAACGGTAGCCTGCGGGCCCAGGCGCGTACCCAGTCATCCATCGCCCTGTCCGATGACGGGGTGAACTGGGTGCTGTGCAACGCCTCCCCGGACATTCGCGCCCAGCTCCAGGCGTTTGCCCCGATGCAGCCGGGCCGGGCCCTGCGCGACACCGGCATTGGCGCGATCATCCTGATGGACAGCCAGATCGACCACACCACCGGCCTGCTCAGCCTGCGTGAAGGTTGCCCGCATCAAGTCTGGTGCACCGACATGGTCCATGAAGACTTGAGCACCGGCTTCCCGCTGTTCAACATGCTGACCCACTGGAACGGCGGGTTGAGCTGGAACCGTATCGAACTCGACCAGAGCTTCATCATCGCCGCCTGCCCGAACCTGCGCTTTACCCCGCTGCCCCTGCGCAGCGCAGCGCCGCCCTATTCGCCCCATCGCTTCGACCCGCACCCGGGCGACAACATCGGACTGATCGTCGAAGACCTGCGCACCGGCGGCAAGCTGTTCTATGCACCGGGGCTGGGCAAGGTCGACGAGTCGTTGCTGGAGATCATGGCCGGCAGCGACTGCCTGCTGGTGGACGGCACGATGTGGGACGACGATGAAATGCAACGCCGTGGCGTCGGCACCCGCACCGGTCGGGAAATGGGCCACCTGGCTCAAAACGGCCCCGGCGGCATGCTGGAAGTGCTGGAGCAACTGCCCGAGCAGCGCAAGGTCCTTATCCATATCAACAACACCAACCCGATCCTGGACGAAGACTCGCCCGAGCGGGCTGAGCTTGTACGTCGAAAGATTGAAGTGGCTTACGACGGAATGAGTATTGAGTTGTAGAAAGGGTAGGACGATGGTGGACGTGAGCTTGCGGTTGTATCAGCCAACATTATTGCTGGCTGACAGGACGCATTCGCGAGCAAGCCCGCTCCCACAGAGACCGAGTAAGACTTGATATTTCATGCACCGCAAAACCAATGTGGGAGCGGGCTTGCTCGCGAAGAGGCCAGAC
The DNA here is from genome assembly GCF_014268705.1 of Pseudomonas sp. SWRI179. Taxonomy (NCBI): domain Bacteria; kingdom Pseudomonadati; phylum Pseudomonadota; class Gammaproteobacteria; order Pseudomonadales; family Pseudomonadaceae; genus Pseudomonas; species Pseudomonas sp. SWRI179. The sequence goes on from NZ_JABWRA010000017.1 coordinate 71,026, forward strand.
CAGGCACCCCAACCGCCAGCGGTTATTCCCCGGAGAACCGAAATGACTGACACCCCCCTGTCCCCCGCCGAGTTCGAAGCCGCCCTGCGTGCAAAAGGCGCGTATTACCACATCCATCACCCCTATCACGTGGCGATGTATGAAGGCCGTGCCACTCGCGAGCAGATCCAGGGTTGGGTCGCGAATCGCTTTTATTACCAGGTGAATATCCCGCTCAAGGATGCCGCGATCCTGGCCAACTGCCCGGACCGGGAGATCCGCCGCGAGTGGATCCAGCGCCTGCTCGACCATGACGGCGCGCCCGGCGAAGACGGCGGCATTGAAGCCTGGCTGCGGCTGGGCCAGGCGGTGGGGCTGGACCCCGATCAACTGCGCTCCCAGGAATTGGTGCTGCCGGGCGTGCGCTTCGCGGTGGACGCCTACGTCAACTTCGCCCGCCGGGCCAGTTGGCAGGAAGCCGCCAGCAGTTCGTTGACTGAACTGTTCGCCCCGCAGATCCACCAGTCGCGCCTGGACAGCTGGCCGCAGCATTACCCGTGGATCGACCCGACCGGCTACGAATATTTCCGCACTCGCCTGGGCCAGGCCCGGCGTGATGTGGAGCATGGCCTGGCGATCACCTTGCAGCACTACACCACCCGCGCCGGGCAGGAGCGCATGTTGGAGATTCTCCAGTTCAAACTGGACATCCTCTGGAGCATGCTCGACGCCATGACCATGGCCTACGAATTGAACCGCCCGCCCTATCACACCGTGACCGACCAACGGGTCTGGCACAAAGGAATTACCTTATGAGCTTCGACCGCAGCCAAACCCCGCGCTGGCGCCCCGGCTATCGCTTCCAGTACGAACCGGCCCAGAAAGGCCACGTGCTGCTCTATCCTGAAGGCATGATCAAGCTGAACGACAGCGCGGCGCTGATCGGCGGCCTGATCGATGGTGAACGCGATGTGGCGGCGATCATCGCTGAGCTGGATAAACAATTTCCCGGTGTGCCAGAGCTCGGTGACGACATCGAGCAATTCATGGAGGTCGCCCGTGCACAACACTGGATCACCCTTGCCTGAGAAGCCCGCCGTCGGCCTGCCGCTGTGGCTGCTGGCCGAGCTGACCTATCGCTGCCCGCTGCAATGCCCATACTGCTCCAACCCGCTGGACTTCGCCGAGCAAGGCAAGGAACTGAGCACCGAGCAGTGGTTCAAGGTGTTTCGCGAAGCCCGGGAGATGGGCGCCGCGCAGTTGGGTTTTTCCGGTGGGGAGCCGCTGGTGCGCCAGGACTTGGCGGAGCTGATTGGCGAGGCGCGCAGGCTGGGTTTCTACACCAACCTGATTACCTCCGGCATCGGCTTGACCGAACAGAAGATCAGCGACTTCAAGAAAGCCGGCCTGGACCACATCCAGATCAGTTTCCAGGCCAGCGACGAGCAGGTGAACAACCTCCTGGCCGGCTCGAAGAAAGCCTTCGCGCAAAAACTGGAAATGGCCCGCGCGGTGAAAGCCCACGGTTATCCGATGGTGCTGAACTTCGTGACCCATCGGCACAACATCGACAAGATCGACCGCATCATCGAGCTGTGCATCGCCCTCGAAGCTGACTTCGTCGAGCTCGCCACCTGCCAGTTCTATGGCTGGGCGCAGCTCAACCGCGTCGGCCTGCTGCCCACCCGGGAGCAACTGGTGCGGGCCGAGCGCATCACCAATGAATACCGCGCCAAGCTGGAAGCCGAAGGCAACCCGTGCAAGCTTATTTTTGTCACACCGGACTACTATGAGGAACGCCCCAAGGGTTGCATGAACGGCTGGGGCAGCATTTTCCTGACCGTCACACCGGACGGTACGGCACTGCCCTGTCACGGCGCCCGACAGCTACCGGTGCAATTTCCCAACGTGCGCGACCACAGCATGCAGCACATCTGGTACGACTCGTTCGGCTTCAACCGCTTCCGCGGTTACGACTGGATGCCTGAACCGTGCCGCTCCTGCGATGAAAAAGAAAAGGACTTCGGCGGCTGCCGCTGCCAGGCGTTCATGCTCACGGGCGATGCCAGCAACGCCGACCCGGTGTGCAGCAAGTCCGAACATCACGGGGTGATCCTTAAAGCGCGTGAAGACGCCGAGCACGCCACACAAACCATTGAACAGTTGGCCTTCCGCAATGAACGAAACTCGCGCCTCATCGCTAAAGGCTGAGCCTTTCAGCGCCACCCAGGCCGTAGCCGCCGGCACCGACTTCGCCGAACTGCAAGTCGGGCCCTTGGGCTTGTTCTGGAATGAATACCGCCCCGCGGACGGCGCCTGCCGGATCTGGCATTGGCAAGACGCCGAGGCCCGCTGCCTGACGCCGGACGGATTCAGCGCCCGCAGTCGGGTCTATGAATACGGCGGCGGGTCGTTCTGCCTGAGCCATGATGGCGTGCTGTTCGTCAACGAGGCCGACCAACAGCTGTACCATCAATCGCTGAGTGACGAACAGCCCGTGGCGCTGACCTTCGGTGAGTGCCGCTATGGGGACCTTGGCTTCGCCGACGGCCAGGTGTTGGCGGTGGAAGAACAGGCCAACCAGCATCGCCTGGTGTCGATCGGGTTGGCGGATCGTCAACGGCATCTGTTGGCCGAAGGCGCCGATTTCTACGCTTCGCCTACCCTGAGCCCGGACGGCCAGCGGCTCGCCTGGATTGAATGGAGCCGTCCGCATCAGCCCTGGACAGCGACGCGGTTGATCTTGGCCGAGCGCACTGCTTCGGGCTGGAGTGAGCCGCGCTGTGTGGCCGGCAACGGTGAGGAAGAATCCATCCAGCAACCGCGCTTCGACGCGGCCAGTCGCCTTTATTGCCTGACTGATCGCGGCGGTTACTGGCAGCCCTGGATGGAATCGGCCCAGGGCTTAGAACCCCTGCCCGCCGCCGCAGCCGATCATGCCCCAGCGCCGTGGCAACTGGGTGGCTGTACCTGGCTGCCGCTGGACGAACACACCTACCTGGCGAGTTGGACCGAAGCAGGTTTCGGACGCCTGGGCTTGTGCCGCCGTGACGATGCCAACGAGGACTTCACCGACACCTACAGCCGCTTTCGCAGCCTGGCGCTGGATGAGCGGTTCATCTACGCCATTGCCGCCTCGCCGACTCATCCATCGGCAGTCATTGCCATCGAGCGGCAGCGTCATGAAGGAGTGGTGCTGGCCGGCGGCGTCACGCCATTGGCCATCGAACAGATCAGTCGTCCGCGAACCCTGCGCTATCCATCCGGGTCAGGTGAAGCCCACGGGTTCTTTTACCCGGCCATGAATGCACAAGCGAAGCCGCCCTTGGTGGTGTTCATTCACGGCGGTCCTACCTCGGCCTGTTATCCCCTGTTCGATCCACGTATTCAGTATTGGACCCAGCGCGGCTTTGCCGTTGCCGATCTCAATTACCGCGGCAGCAGCGGTTATGGCCGGGCCTATCGGCAGGCGCTGCATTTGAATTGGGGCGTGGTGGATGTCGAGGACGCCTGCGCGGTGGTCGCCTATCTGGATGAACAAGGCTTGATTGACAGCCGTCACGCGTTCATTCGCGGTGGCAGTGCCGGTGGCTACACGACCCTCTGCGCCTTGGCGTTCCAGGATGTATTCCGCGCCGGTGCCAGCCTCTATGGCGTGAGCGATCCTGTCGCCCTCGGCCGGGCCACGCACAAGTTCGAAGGTGATTACCTGGACTGGCTGATCGGCGACCCGCAACAGGACATCGAACGCTATCGCGCCCGCACTCCGTTGTTGCACGCCGAGGACATCCGCGTGCCGGTGATCTTTTTCCAAGGTGAGTTGGATGCCGTGGTGGTACCGCAGCAAACCCGCGACATGGTCAGCGCCTTACAGGCCAACGGCGTGGCGGTCGAGGCGCACTACTACCCGGAGGAACGCCACGGTTTTCGCAAGGCGAAGAACCAGGCCCATGCCCTGGAGCATGAGTGGTTGTTCTATCGCAAGGTGATGGATAGCGATCTGTAGGCAGTGGGAACACCACTTGTGGCGAGGGAGCTTGCTCCCGCTCGATTGCGCAGCAATCGCAAAAGCTTGGGGCCGCTGCGCGACCCAGCGGGAGCAAGCTCCCTCGCCACAGATCCAACAACAGAAACTTCAGCGCTTGGCGATGATATACACCGCGTGCACGATGCCTGGGATGTAACCCAACAGCGTCAGCAGGATATTCAGCCAGAACGCCCCACCGAAACCCACTTGCAGGAACACCCCCAGTGGCGGCAGCAGGATGGCGATAATAATGCGAATGAAATCCATGGATGACTCCCTGATCAACGATGGCCAAATTGCCATATAGCTCATTGACCCCAGACCGCTCGTCAGGGTTCAGTGGGACGCATCTTGAAGAAGCCCCAAGGGTTAGACGCCTGCAAGAATAAAAAAACGCAGGTAAAAGAAAACCCCGCCGAAGCGGGGCTTTGCAGACTGTTTCCCTGACATCCATTTCACTCCGCCGTCCTGGCAGAATCCTACGTGTCCGTGTTGTTACTTTTGCGCGTCCTGCGCTACGTCCATGGAAGCTAGGTTAGTCCTGGATCCAATTCGCCGATAGAGGGAAAACACCGGCACGTTGTGTAAGCAAATGCTTACACAACGTCATCGTTTCAGAACTGGCTGGCTTCCAGCAGGAACAGCGACTCGCTGCCCGCCTTTACCGAAGCGCTCAAGGAGTGGATACGCGGCAGCAGGCGAGCGAAATAGAACCGCGCCGTTCCGAGTTTGCTCGCGTAGAAATCATCCTGGTTTTCCTTGCCCGAGGCAGCCCGGGCCATCAGCGCCCACATGTAGGCATACGCGGTGTAGCCGAACGCCTGGAGATATTCCACCGACGCTGCGCCAATTTCGTTCGGGTTGCTCTTCGCCCGGTCCAGCAGCCAGTCGGTCAACTCATCCAGCGTGTCGACCGCGCCGTTCAACGGCTTGATGAACTCTTCCAAGTCGCCGCTCGCAGTGGCGGTGAAATGGCGAATCTCATCGGCGAACAGGCGATAGAACGCACCGCCGCTGCCGACGATCTTGCGCCCCACCAGGTCCAGCGCCTGGATACCGTTGGTGCCTTCGTAGATCTGGGTGATGCGCACGTCACGCACCAGTTGTTCCTGGCCCCATTCGCGGATGTAACCATGGCCGCCGAATACTTGTTGACCATGGACGGTGGTTTCCAGGCCCAGGTCGGTCAGGAACGCCTTGGCCACCGGCGTCAGCAACGCCACCAAGTCTTCGGCGCGCTTGCGGGTGACCGGGTCTTCGCTGAACTTGGCGGTGTCCAGTTGCATCGCCACGTAGGTGGAAAACGCCCGGCCACCCTCGTTCGAGGCTTTCATGGTCAACAGCATCCGGCGCACGTCGGGGTGGACGATGATCGGATCAGCGACCTTGTCCTTGTTCTGCGCACCGGTGGGCGAGCGGCTTTGCAGGCGGTCGCGGGCGTATTCGACGGCGTTCTGGTAGGAGCGCTCACCGGTGGCCAAGCCCTGGATGCCAACCCCGAGGCGCTCGTAGTTCATCATGGTGAACATCGCCGCCAGGCCTTTGTTCGGCTCGCCCACCAGATAGCCCACGGCTTCATCGAAGTTCATCACGCAGGTGGCGGACGCCTGGATGCCCATCTTGTGTTCGATCGAGCCGCAGTTGGCCGCGTTGCGCGCGCCCAGGCTGCCGTCGGCATTGACCATGAACTTGGGCACCAGGAACAGCGAAATGCCCTTGGGGCCTGCCGGCGCGTCCGGGAGTTTCGCCAGTACCAGGTGAATGATGTTCTCGGTGAGGTCGTGCTCGCCACCGGTGATGAAAATTTTCGTGCCACTGACCTTGTAGGAACCGTCGGCCTGGGGCTCGGCCTTGGTGCGGATGATCCCCAGGTCCGTGCCTGCATGGGGCTCGGTCAGGCACATGGAGCCGGCCCAGACGCCGGCGTACATGTTCGGCAAGTACGTCGCCTTCAGCTCTTCGCTGGCATGGGCATTGATCGACAGGCAAGCGCCGGCGGTCAGCATCGGGTACAGGCCGAAGGACAGGCTCGCGGAGTTGACCATTTCCTCGACCTGGGCCGAAACGGCCTTGGGCATGCCCATGCCGCCGTACACCGGATCGCCGCCGACACCGACCCAACCGCCTTCAGCATACGTCTTGTAGGCCTGTGGGAAACCTGCCGGCGTGGTGACGGCGCCGTCCGCCCAGTGGCAGCCTTCTTCGTCAGCGGAGCGACTGAGAGGCGCGATGCTTTTGCTGGTGACTTTGCCGGCTTCTTCCAGGATCGCTTCGACCGTTTCAGCGTCCACGGTGTCGGCCAGCACCGGCAATTGGGCCCAGAGTTTCGCGACCTCGAACACTTCATTGAGGACGAAGCGCATATCGCGCAGGGGCGCTTTGTAGTCAGCCATGGCAAACCTCGCAGGATCTAAACAATTGTTCGTAAAAGACGGTTTTCGCAGTGACCTGAGTGTACCTCAACAACTTTTGCGACACATAGGGTCAACCCATGACCGTTTTGTTATTTTTAGTCATCACAGAAGTTCGAGTAATTTATCGTGGCGAGGGAGCTTGCTCCCGCTTGACCGGGCTGGCGCTCCAGTGCGTAGCGCTCACAAAGAGGGTCTGCTGCGCAGCCCAGCGGGAGCAAGCTCCCTCGCCACAGAGAAATGTTTCAGCCCATCAGAGTGCAAACAACTCCGCAGGCAATTGCATCAGGCAATCACTCCCCGCCTCGATGGCGGCCCGATGGGCGGTCGTGCGCGGCAACAGGCGCTTGAAGTAAAACTCGCACGTCGCCAGTTTGCCTTGGCAAAAATCACTGTCTCCAGTGCCACCGTCGAGTTGCGCCTGGGCCACCAAGGCCATGCGCAACCACAGGTAGGCCAGGATGATGTAGCCGCTGTACATCAGGTAGTCCACTGAGGCGGCGCCCACTTCATCCGGGTTCTTCATGGCAGCCATGCCAACCTGGGTGGTCAGTTCGCTCCATTCCCGGTTGAGCCCGTCCAATTGCGCAATATAGGCGTTGAGCTGCGGATGCCCGGCGTTGGCGGTGCAGAATTTATGGACAATTTTAGTGAAGCCACGCAGTAACTTGCCCTGGCTGCCCAACACCTTGCGCCCCAGCAGGTCCAAGGCCTGGATGCCATTGGTGCCTTCGTAGATCGGCGCGATCCGACAATCGCGCACAAGCTGCTCCATGCCCCACTCGCGGATAAAACCGTGTCCGCCAAAAACCTGCATGCCGTGGTTGGTGACCTCCAGCCCGGTGTCGGTCATGAAGGCCTTGCAGATCGGGGTGAGGAACGCCAGCAGGTCCTCGGCCTCCTGGCGAGCGGTTTCGTCCGGGCTCAGGTGCGCGGTGTCGAGCAGTTGCGCAGTGAAATAGGTCAGCGCCCGGTTGCCTTCGTTGAAGGCCTTCATGGTCAGCAACATCCTGCGCACATCGGGATGGACGATGATCGGGTCGGCGACTTTTTCCGGCGCCTTGGGGCCGGTCAGCGCGCGCATTTGCAAACGGTCATTGGCGTATTTGATCGCCCCCTGGAAGCTCGCTTCCCCCAGGCAAAGGCCCTGCATGCCGGTGCCGAGGCGCGCGTGGTTCATCATGGTAAACATGCAATTAAGGCCTTTGTTCGCCTCGCCGATCAGAAAACCCTTGGCCCCGTCGAAATTCAGCACGCAGGTAGCCGAGGCCTTGATGCCCATTTTGTGCTCGATCGATCCGCAGGAAACGCCGTTGCGCTTCCCGGCCTCACCCGCGGCGTCCGGCAGGAACTTTGGCACGATGAACAGCGAGATGCCTTTGGTCCCGGCCGGAGCATCGGGCAGCTTGGCGAGCACCAGATGAATGATGTTGTCGCTCATGTCGTGCTCGCCGGCGCTGATGAAGATCTTGCTGCCGGTCACCGCGTAGCTGCCGTCCGCCTGGGGCACCGCGCGGGTCTTGATGATGCCGAGGTCGGTGCCACAGTGGGCTTCAGTCAGGCACATGGTGCCGGTCCACTGGCCGGCGGTGAGTTTGCTGAGATAAGTCTGCTTCTGTTCCTCGGTGCCGTGGGCGTGGATGGCCGACATGGCGCCGTGGGTCAGGCCGGGATACATGCCCCAAGAGGTGTTGCTCGATCCGATCATTTCGCTGATGACCAATCCCAGGGAACTGGGCAAGCCCTGGCCACCGTAATCTGGGTCCGCCGCCAGGCCATGCCAGCCGCCTTCCACGTACTGTGCGAAGGCTTGCCTGAAGCCTGTAGGCGTAGTCACCACGCCATTGTCGAAATGGCAGCCCTCTTCGTCACCCGAGCGATTGAGGGGCGCCAGCACGTTCTCACAGAACCGAGCGCCCTCCTCGAGAATGGCGCTGACCATGTCCGGACTGGCATCGCTGGCACCCAGTTCGGCATAGCGGCCATGAAAATCGAAGACGTGGTCGATCAAGAAGCGCATGTCGCGCAGGGGAGCTTTGTACTCGGGCATGGTGGTTTTCTCCGGTAGCAGATCGCTCCAACCTACTGCCGGCCACCCAGGCCCACAATCACAGTCCAGACGCTGAATGCGCCGTCATCACTCAACCCGCGGCGGCTTCCATGCGCACAGCGCCGCGGCGATTCTGCCCATAGGCGATCACACAGTTTCGCCCCGCGCCCTTGGCGTTATAGAGCGCCTGGTCGGCCGATTTGAGCACCTCTTCGGGCGTACGCTGCTCGATGCGCTCGGCCACGCCGATGCTGACGGTCACCGATACGCTGGAGGCGCCAGTGCCGGAGCGCCGCTGGCGACCTTGCTGATCGTCCTGTGGACGGCTGTCGGGATTACGCAGTTGGATAGCGTACGTCTCGATGGACTGGCGAATAACTTCCAGATGGGGCATGCATTCGTCGATGGTCTTGCCCGCGAACACCAGGGCGAATTCCTCGCCGCCGTAGCGATACGCCCTACCGCCACCGCCGATCTTCGACAGTTTGCTGGCGACCAGGCGTAGCACTTGGTCGCCCACGTCGTGGCCGTGGGTGTCGTTGAATTTCTTGAAATGGTCCACGTCGCTCATTGCCAGCACATAGTTACGCCCCAGGCGCTGCATGCGTTCATTCAATGCACGACGCCCCGGCAGGCCGGTGAGCTCGTCACGGAAGGCCATTTGATACGCCTCGTGGGCGACCGCCGCGGCGATCATCAACATCACCTGGCTGCACATGATGTTCAAGGTGAATGGCAGGATGAAGGTTTTCGGCAGCATCCAGAACAACCCAAGCAGTCCCACCAACTGCGCCGCGTGCAACGGCCGGGGGTTACGCCAGTATTGCCAGGCCAGCAGCAGGAACGCGGCGGCGAACATCGGGTAGGACAATTGGATCAGGCTCATCCAGGCGCCGTGCAACGCGGGCCAGCGGATCTCCGACAGCCACAACAACAACGCCTGTGGGAAGCTCTGCTCCAACGCCAGCGCCACGCTGCCGAAAACCAGCAACACCGCAAACCGCGCCACCATGTCCTGGAACAAATGGGTGCGCTCCTGCCACGCCGCGAACAGCCCGAACAACAGCGGCAGCAACAGGCAGACGAGATGGAACACCACCGCCGCGTCCTCACGCACCTTGCCGTTGTCGCGGTAGAAATCGGTCTGGGTATCCAACAGGAAGTAGGCGATGTACACCGTGACCATCAGAAACAATTCACGTTGACGTCGGTAGACGGAGCAATACGCCCCGCCCAGCAACAACACCAGCGTCGGCAGAACGTTGAACAACGAGGTGAAGAAAACGTTGAGATCCTTGACGTAGGCAGCCGCAAGCCCCGCCACCAACAACAGCAACGACGGTAGGAAATGGCTCAGGCGTACAGCGGAAGAACGCGGCAAGGGTAAAGCTCCGACCCGGCTGATCAAGGATGGCATTGTGCCTGCGCTGTGTGACCGATGTCACACTGCCATCGCTGTAACGGCAGAGCGGGAAGTTTTCTTAGGGTTGGGTTGGATGAATATTGTTTCAGGATCACCGCGCCCTTCCCGTGGCGAGGGAGCTTGCTCCCGCTCGGCTGCGAAGCAGTCGTAAACCGGCGGGTGCGGTGTGTCTGATATTCCGCATTTGGCAGGTTTGGGGGCCGCTTCGCAGCCCAGCGGGAGCAAGCTCCCTCGCCACGAATTTGCCTTGACTGGCGTTATGGCAGACACAAAAAAGCCGCTGCTCCCGAAGAAGCAGCGGCTTTTGGAAGAACCGCCTTAGGCTTAGTAGCCCAGCGCGAAGTCTTCTTCTTTCATGTCCATCAGGTTGTTGGCGCCCGACAGCATGGTTGCCACATGGGTACGGGTACGCGGCAGGATGCGCTGGAAGTAGAAGCGCGCGGTCTGCAGCTTGGCGGTGTAGAAGGCTTCTTCGGTGGTGCCGGCGGCGAGTTTTTCCGCCGCCAGGCGTGCCATGTCAGCCCAGAAATAAGCCAGGCAGGCGTAACCGGAGTACATCAGGTAGTCCACCGAGGCCGCGCCCACTTCTTCGCGATCCTTCATGGCTGCCATACCGACCTTCATGGTCAGCTCGCCCCATTCCTTGTTCAGCGCAGCCAGGGGTTCTACGAACTCCTTGACCGCTTCGTTGCCTTCGTTGCCCTGGCAGAACTTGTGGACGATCTTGGTGAAGCCCTTGAGTGCCTCGCCCTGGGTCATCAGCACTTTACGACCCAGCAGGTCCAACGCCTGGATGCCGGTGGTGCCTTCGTACAGCATCGAGATGCGGCTGTCGCGAACGTTCTGCTCCATGCCCCACTCGGCGATGAAACCGTGGCCGCCATAGATCTGCACGCCGTGGTTGGCCGATTCGAAGCCGACTTCGGTCATGAAGGCCTTGGCGATCGGGGTCATGAACGCCAGCAGCGCATCGGCTTTTTTCTTCTCTTCTTCATCCACGCCGTATTTGACGATGTCGACCTGCTTGGCGGTGAAGTAGACCATTGCCCGGTTACCTTCGGCGAAGGCTTTCATGGTCAGCAACATGCGACGCACGTCAGGGTGCACGATGATCGGGTCGGCGGCCTTGTCGGGCGCTTTCGGGCCGGTCAAGGAACGCATTTGCAGGCGGTCACGGGCATATTTCAGGCCGCCCTGGAAGCCGATCTCGGCGTGGGCCAGGCCTTGCAGCGCAGTGCCCAGACGCGCGGTGTTCATGAAGGTGAACATGCAGTTCAGGCCTTTGTTCGCCGGGCCGATCAGGTAACCGGTGGCCGCGTCGAAGTTCATCACGCAGGTGGCGTTGCCGTGGATGCCCATCTTGTGTTCCAGGGAACCACAGCTCACCGCGTTGCGCTGGCCAATGGTGCCATCGGCGTTAGGCAGAAACTTGGGAACGATGAACAGGGAAATGCCCTTGGTGCCGGCCGGTGCGTCGGGCAGGCGTGCCAGCACGATGTGGACGATGTTGTCGGCCATGTCGTGTTCGCCGGCCGAGATGAAAATCTTCGTACCGGAAACCTTGTAGGAACCGTCGGCCTGAGGCTCGGCCTTGGTGCGCAACATGCCCAGGTCGGTGCCGCAGTGCGGTTCGGTCAGGCACATGGTGCCGGTCCATTCGCCGGACACCAGTTTGGTCAGGTAGGCCTCTTGCTGTTCGGGCGTACCGTGTTCGGAAATCGTGTTCATCGCGCCATGGGACAGGCCCGGGTACATGCCCCACGACCAGTTGGCTTCACCGACCATCTCGCTGACCGCCAGGCCCAGGGATTCCGGCAGGCCTTGGCCACCATGCTCGACGTCATGGGCCAGGCTTGGCCAGCCGCCTTCGACGAATTGCTTGTAGGCTTCCTTGAAACCGGTCGGGGTTTTCACGCCGGACTCGCTCCAGGTGCAACCTTCGATGTCACCCACGCGGTTCAGCGGAGCCAGCACCTGCTCACAAAACTTGGCGCCTTCTTCGAGAATGGCGTCAACCATGTCCGGAGTTGCGTCCTGGCAAGCCGGAAGGCTCTGATAATGCGCTTCGTAGCCAAGCAGTTCGTCACGAACGAAGCGAATATCACGCAAGGGGGCCTTGTAGTCAGGCATAGCGATAAACCTCTGCTGATGTAACCGGGAATGAACGACCGCGTGGATTTGTTATAGCGGTCAAACAGTTGTTTGAAACATACGTTTACGCCCAAATCTTGTCAAGCGCCGATCTTTTGCCGTTCGTCATTAGCCGAAGAAAATGTCGGACACGGGAAATCCATCGCAATGAAAAATCCGCGATGCGCGTAGGAAAAGATTAGTTGAGCAATAAGACGTTAGAGACAAGAACGCCGCGAATAATCGCGGCGTTTTCGTAAATCTGGAGGAACGGGATCAGGCAAAGGTATCGATCAACGTACCGAGCATTTCGTCGGATGCCTTGGCTACGCTCACACCCAGTTGCACCTGGGACTTGCCCTGGGCCATTTCGACCATGTTGCTGACCAAGTCCGACTGCTGGCTGCGATCCACTGACCGCAAGCGATCCACCTGGACTTCGGACGACTGGCTGGTGACCGATCGCTCGATCGTGTTGTTGGCGATCTGGCTGGAGGCCTGATCGACGCGGTTCTGCCCTGTCTGAATCGTGCTCAGACCGGCGTAGAACGCGGTGCTTCCTGAGATTTCCATGGCAGAGTTCGTCTTCTTGAAGGGTCGACAGTGGCCATTGAATCAGAAGGCCAGGGAAAAGGCCCGACAAAAACACTAATGGCACAGTGCCTTGCCATAGGCAAAACCTTGTTGGGGTGTGTCAGTCCAGCAGATCCAATTGCAAGTGTTCGGCCACGGCTTCAGCCGTCACGCTCTGGATCCGCGCCACTCTGCCCAGGCAAGGCGCCGGAAGTCGCTCGGCCAAGGTTGCCAGGTTTTCCTCCAGGCGCGAGGTGGCCGGGTCGATGATGTTCGCGACCCAACCGGCAAGCGGCAAGCCATCACGGGCGATCGCCTCGGCGGTCAACAAGGCGTGGCTGATACAACCCAGGCGCACACCCACCACCAGGATCACCGGCAAGCCCAGCGCTATCGCCAGGTCGGACAGATTATCCTGGCCGGCCAGCGGCACACGCCAACCGCCCGCGCCTTCGATCAACGTGAAGTCGGCGTCCAGCGCCAGCACTTCGCGCATCGGCCCCAACAGCGACTGCACCGTCAACGCAACACCGGCCTCCCGGGCGGCCAAGTGCGGCGCAATTGCCGGCTCGAACGCCACCGGGTTGACCTGTGCATAAGTCAACGGTATCGAGCATTCCGCCAGCAAGGCCAAGGCATCGGCGTTGCGCAGGCCCTTGGGCGTCACGGCGCAGCCGGAGGCCACGGGTTTTCCGGCAGCCGTGCTCATGCCAGCCTGCCGCGCCGCGTGCAGCAGGCCCGCCGCGACGGTGGTCTTGCCGACATCGGTATCGGTGCCGGTGATGAAATAAGCCTGGCTCATAGCGGTTTCTCCAAAACGGCGTAGACCACTTGGTAAGTCGCGGGCAGCCCCTGTGCCTGACGAAACTGCTCATAAGCTTCAACCAGCGCGAGGATCCGCGCCCTGCCCGTCAAGCCGCCGGGCCGACCAGGGTTCAGATTATGGGCACCCAATGCTTTCAATTCGTGGGTCAGGCTACGTACATCGGGGTAATGCAAAACATGGGGGCGGTTTTCAAGACTGACAACGTTCAACCCGCTGGCCGCGCAAAGCTGTTGATACGTCTCGAATCCACGGAAACGGTTGACGTGCACCAAGCCATCCACCTGACGCCAACTGTCGCGCAATTCGTACAACGTACCTACGCAGAGGCTGGTGAAGGCCAACACTCCGCCCGGTTTCAACACCCGATACGCCTCACTCAGCACCGCGGCAAAATCCTCGCACCACTGCACCGCCAGGCTGGAGAACACCAGGTCGCAGCTCGCCGCCTGCAAAGGCAGCCGCTCGGCGTCACCGGCGACAAAATGCGCGGCGCCACCTTGGGGTCGAGCATGGTTGAGCATACCTTCGGCGATATCCAGCGCCAGCCCTGTGCTCGCGCCGAAACGCGCGCCCAGGGCGCGGGTGAAATAGCCGGTGCCACAACCCAGGTCCAGCCAACGTTGCGGCATGAACGAAGGCGGCAAGCGGTCGAGCAATTGCTGGCCGACGTCGCGCTGCAGCTCGGCCACGCTGTCATAGCTGCTCGCCGCCCGGGAAAACGAAGCCGCCACCTGGCGTTTGTCGGGCAAGGCACCAGGCAAAAGGGGAAGAGACAAATCAGTCATCACCGGACTCATGCAAAAAAGCCTGGATCGCCCCCGCCACACCATGGGGGTCTTCCAGAAGAAATCCGTGGCCGGCCTGTTCGATCAGGCCGATTTCAACATCCGGCAACAAGGCCAGCAAATCACCCGCAGCCTCAGCCGGCACCAAGGCGTCGAGCCCGGCAAACAAATGCAGTTGCGGGCCGCGAAAGCTTTGCAATGCAGCGCGAGTGTCCAACTGCGCCAGCAGTTCGAGCCCGGCCATCAGCACTTCGGACGAAGTGTTCGGCGCCCCGGCCAACAGCAACCGCGACAAGCCGCGCGGATCGCTGCAGCCCTGGGCACACAGCAAGCTGAAACGCTTGAGAGTCTGGCGTGGGTCGGCCGCACAGCCGGCGAGAAAGCCATCGAAGGTCTGGCCCTTCATCGCGCTCGGCCATTGTTCATGGGCGACAAAGGACGGATTGCTGGCCAAGGTCAACAAGCCGCAGCAGCGCTCACCCCGACGCGCCGCCAGCGCCGAGGCCAGCATGCCGCCCAGGGACCAGCCGCCAAGCCAGGCGTCCTGGGGCACGGTGGCGTCCAACTCTTCGAGCCATTCATCGGGATCGCTCGACAGCAATGCCGGCAACGGTTCGATTTCCACCCGCAGGTGTTCATCGAGCCCTTGCAAGGCCGCCGCCAGCGGCTCCAGAGGTGAAACGCCCAAGCCCCAGCCGGGCAGCAATATCAGTCGATCACGCATGGCTTGGCTCCGGCCCCAACAGGGCAAAACACTCGGCCAGTGCATTCAACAAAAGCTGCACCTGGGCCTCGCTGTGGGCGGCGGTCAGGGTTACACGCAAGCGAGCGCTGCCGGCCGGCACGGTGGGTGGACGGATCGCCGTCACCATCAGCCCGCGCTCACGCAGCATCTGCGACATGCGCATGGCCCGCCCCGCATCGCCAATCAGGATCGGTTGGATCGGCGTGAAGCTGTCCATCAATTGCAGGCCGATCTGCTCGGCGCCCTGGCGGAACTGGCGGATCAGCACCTGCAAGTGTTCGCGACGCCAATGTTCGCTGCGCAGCAGTTCGAGGCTCTTGAGGGTGGCGCAGGCCAAAGCCGGCGGCTGGCTCGTGGTGTAGATGTACGGCCGCGCGAACTGGATCAGGCTTTCGATCAGCTCTTCACTGCCCGCCACAAAGGCACCGGCCGTGCCAAACGCCTTGCCCAACGTGCCGACCAGCACCGGCACGTCCTCCCGGCTCATGCCGAAATGTTCGACGACACCGCCGCCGGAAACGCCCAACGTACCGAAACCGTGGGCATCGTCGACCATCAGCCAGGCGCCCTTGGCCTTGGCTTCACGGGCAAGCGCCGGCAAATCGGCCACATCGCCATCCATGCTGAAAACACCGTCGGTGACCACCAGGGTGTTGCCCACTGCTTTTTCCAAGCGTTGGGCCAGGCTCCGGGCATCGTTGTGCAGGTATCGGTTGAAACGCGCACCGGACAGCAGCCCGGCGTCGAGCAACGAAGCGTGGTTGAGGCGGTCTTCCAGCACCGTGTCGCCCTGCCCCACCAGCGCGGTGACTGCGCCGAGGTTGGCCATGTAACCGGTGGTGAACAGCAACGCTCGCGGACGCCCCGTCAGGTCGGCCAAGGCTTCTTCCAGGGCGTGATGCGGGCCGCTGTGGCCGATCACCAGATGGGAAGCGCCACCGCCGACGCCCCAACGGGCCGCCCCCGCGCGCCAGGCCTCGATCACTTGCGGATGGTTGGCCAGGCCCAGGTAATCGTTGTTGCAGAACGCCAGCAGGGGCTGGCCGTCCACCACCACCTCCGGGCCCTGGGGGCTTTCGAGCAGCGGGCGCTGGCGATAGAGATTATCGGCACGACGGGCAGCCAGGCGTGCGGCGAGATCGAAGGGCATGCAGGCCTCGGGTGAACGCTATTTAAAGGGCTGAAGTAGATCCCCTGTGGGAGCGGGCTTGCTCGCGAAAGCGGTGTGTCTGACAACATTACTTTGCCTGACGCACCGCTTTCGCGAGCAAGCCCGCTCCCACATTTGGTGTCGTGTTAGCTCAGAGGGCGGCGTTATAGAACTGCTCGCTGCTCTTCTGCTCCACCAACGCCTGTTCAATGGCCGCCTGGTGCACTTCGTCAGCATGTTCTTCGCGGGCTTCGGGTTGGATGCCCAGGCGTGCGAACAACTGCATGTCCTTGTCGGCCTGCGGGTTGGCGGTGGTCAATAGCTTGTCGCCGTAGAAAATCGAGTTGGCGCCGGCAAAAAATGCCAGGGCCTGCATTTGCTCGTTCATCGCTTCGCGACCGGCGGAAAGACGTACGTGGGACTGGGGCATCATGATCCGCGCCACGGCGAGCATGCGGATGAAATCGAACGGATCGATGTCTTCGGCATTCTCCAGCGGCGTGCCGGCGACCTTGACCAGCATGTTGATCGGCACCGATTCCGGGTGCTCCGGCAGGTTCGCCAGCTGGATCAGCAGATTGGCGCGGTCATCCAGGGACTCACCCATGCCCAGGATCCCGCCGGAACAGATCTTCATTCCCGAATCACGCACGTAGGCCAGGGTTTGCAGGCGCTCACTGTAGGTGCGGGTGGTGATGATGCTGCCGTAGAACTCCGGCGAGGTGTCGAGGTTATGGTTGTAGTAGTCCAGGCCAGCCTGGGCCAGTGCTTCGGTCTGCTCCTGGTCGAGGCGGCCCAGGGTCATGCAGGTTTCCAGGCCCATGGCCTTCACGCCCTTGACCATTTCCAACACATACGGCATGTCCTTGGCCGACGGGTGCTTCCACGCCGCGCCCATGCAGAAGCGGGTCGAACCGATGGCCTTGGCCCGTGCAGCCTCTTCGAGGACCTTCTGCACTTCGAGCAATTTCTCTTTATCCAGCCCGGTGTTGTAGTGACCGGACTGCGGACAATATTTGCAATCTTCCGGGCAAGCGCCGGTCTTGATCGACAGCAGCGTGGAAACCTGGACGCGATTGGCGTCGAAGTGCGCGCGGTGCACGGTCTGCGCCTGGAACAACAGGTCATTGAATGGCTGGACAAAGAGTGCTTTGACTTCGGCCAAAGACCAGTCATGACGCAGGTTGGCAGTGGTGCTGGCGCTCATGGGCATTTCCTTGATTATGCTTGGCTGGCGCCTGGGGCATGGAATACCCACAGGCGCGACACGGATGTTCGGCATATTTAAGGAAGAGTCATGCGCTGTCAACCACGATACAAAGGACCGGTTTACATCTGGTTAAAAAACAAACAATTCTGCCTGTTGTGTGGCGAAAGCACCGATACGCCGCAGCCTATCTGCACCCCCTGCGAAAGCGAGCTGCCCTGGCTCGGCGACCAATGCGGCGTCTGCGCCCTGCCGCTGCCCATGGCCGGGTTGCGTTGCGGCCAATGCGCCGCGCGACCGCCGGCCTTCGAACGGGTCCTGGCGCCCTGGGCCTATGACTTCCCGGTGGACAGCCTGATCACCCGCTTCAAGCATCAGGCGAAATGGCCTCTAGGCCGGCTGCTGGGCGAACTGCTGGCGCAATCGCTGCAACATCATTTCGACGAAGGGCTGGAACGGCCCGACGCCTTGGTACCGGTGCCACTGGCGACCCGACGCCTGCGCCAGCGGGGTTTCAACCAAGCGGCGCTGCTGGCCCGCTGGCTCAGTGGATCGTTGGCGATCCCTTGCGATGAAAACCTGCTGCGCCGCACCCAGGATACCCCCGCCCAACAGGCCCTTGATGCCAAGGCCCGGCGACATAACCTGCGCCAGGCCTTTGCCCTGGTGCCCCAGGCGGCGTTGCGTAACCGTCACCTGGCATTGGTCGACGATGTGCTCACCACCGGTGCCACCGCCCAGGCGCTGGCGGCTCTATTGCTGGATGCCGGCGCCGCGCGGGTCGATGTGTACTGCCTGGCCCGCACGCCGAAACCCGGTGAGCCGGCTTGACGTGCCGCGCCCAAGGCGCCAACGTCCGCCCATCGACCTTCGCACGCAGTTTTCTGTCATGTCATTGCCCACGCTCCTGACCCAGCACATCGTCCGGCGACCTCAACGCATCGCCCTGCTGCAGCACATCGCCGAACAAGGTTCGATCACCCGCGCCGCCAAGAGCGCGGGCCTGAGCTATAAGGCGGCGTGGGACGCCATCGATGAGTTGAACAACCTCGCGGATCAACCGCTGGTGGAGCGCAGCGTCGGCGGCAAGGGCGGTGGTGGCGCCAAGCTGTCGGAGGAAGGCCAACGGGTGCTGCGCCTGTATCTGCGCCTGCAAGCACTGCAGGCGCAACTGCTGGAAGCCAGCGAAGACGCTGGCGACCTCGGCCTGCTCAGCCGCCTGATGCTGCGCACCAGCGCCCGCAATCAATTGCACGGCAAGGTCCTGGGCATCGAGGCCCAGGGACACAACGACCGGGTACGCCTGGAGCTGGCCCGGGGCCTGGTCATCGAAGCGCAGATCACCCACGACAGCACGCTGCGCCTGGAGTTGGGTGTCGGCACCGACGTGGTGGCGCTGATCAAGGCCGGCTGGCTGCAATTGCATCCTGTCGAGCAAGGGGAAAAACCGGGGATCAATATTTTGCGCGGCGTGATCGAGCAGGTCGACGCCGCCCAAGATGGCCCCAGCGAAGTGCGCATCGGCCTGCCCAACGGCCAGACGCTGTGCGCCCTGGCCGATCCGCTACAGTTGCAAGTGCAGGACTTGGCAACCGGCTCACCCGTGCATGTGACGTTTTCAGCGACAAATGTGCTGCTCGGCACACCGCTGTAGCGCGTTGCAACAATAGTTTCATCGACCCGCTTTAAGGTGACTGCCAAAACCAGCAGGGAGCCTGATGATGAGCCTATTAGAAGAAAACCAATCCACCGACCTGGAAAAGATCGTCGGCCTGAGCCGTCGCCGTTTCATCGGCGCTGGCGCCTTGTGCGGCGCGGCGATGTTCCTGGGCGGCAACCTGCTGAGCCGCAGCGTCATGGCCGCCGCCGTGAGCGAAGGCAATAAAAGCATGCTGGGCTTCAACAGCATTGCCGCCTCCACCGCCGACACCATTACGTTGCCGCCGGGCTACAAGGCCTCGGTGCTGATCAGTTGGGGCCAGCCGTTGAAGAAAAATGCACCGGCGTTCGACCCCAGCGGCAATGGCACCGCCCGCGCACAGGAAGTGCAGTTTGGCGACAACAACGACGGCATGAGCCTGTTCGAATTCCCCGGCGACAAGAACCGGGCGCTGTTGGCGATCAACAACGAGTACACCAACTACCAATACCTGTTCCCTCACGGCGGCCAACCGCAGTCGGCCGAAGACGTGCGCAAGGCCCAGGCCAGCGAAGGCGTGTCGGTGATCGAAATCCAGCGCCGTCGCGGCCAATGGCAATTCGTCCAGGACTCGCGCTACAACCGCCGGATCCATGGCAATACGCCGATCCGCCTGCGCGGCCCGGCCGCTGGCCACGACCTGCTGAAAACCAGTGCCGACAAGAGTGGCAAGAAAGTGCTCGGCACCTTCCAGAACTGTGCCAACGGCATGACCCCGTGGGGCACCTATCTGACCTGCGAAGAGAACTTCACTGACTGCTTCGGCAGCAGCAAGTCGGACCTGCAATTCGACGCGGCACAAAAACGCTATGGCGCCACCGTCACCAGCAGCGAAATCAATTGGCACCTGCACGACCCGCGTTTCGATCTGGCGAAGAACCCCAACGAACTCAATCGCCACGGCTGGGTGGTGGAAATCGATCCGTTCGATCCAGAATCCACCCCGGTGAAACGCACCGCCCTGGGCCGCTTCAAGCATGAAAACGCGGCCCTGGCGCAGACCAATGACGGTCGCGCCGTGGTGTACATGGGCGATGACGAACGTGGCGAATTCATCTACAAGTTCGTCAGCCGCGAGCGCATCAACCATCGCAATGCCAAGGCCAACCGCAACCTGCTGGACCATGGCACGTTGTACGTGGCGCGCTTCGATGCCGGCGACGGCAACCCGGACCATCCCAAGGGCAAAGGCCAATGGATCGAGTTGACCCATGGCAAGAACGGCATCGACGCCAGCAGCGGTTTCGCTGATCAGGCCGAGGTGTTGATCCATGCGCGCCTGGCCGCCACCGCCGTTGGCGCCACGCGCATGGACCGCCCGGAGTGGATCGTGGTCAGCCCCAAGGACGGCCAGGTCTATTGCACCCTGACCAACAACTCCAAGCGTGGCGATACCGGCCAGCCAGTGGACGGGCCGAACCCTCGGGCCAAGAACGTCTACGGGCAGATCCTGCGCTGGCGCACCGACCGTGACGATCACGCCTCCAAGACCTTCGACTGGGACCTGTTCGTGGTCGCCGGCAACCCAACGGTACACGCGGGTACGCCGAAGGCCGGCTCGTCCAATATTAACCCGCAGAACATGTTCAACAGCCCCGATGGCCTGGGCTTCGACAAGGCCGGGCGGCTGTGGATCCAGACCGACGGTGACTCGAGCAACGCAGGCGACTTCGCGGGCATGGGCAACAACCAGATGCTGTGCGCCGACCCCAACAGCGGTGAGATCCGCCGCTTCATGGTAGGGCCGGTAGGCTGCGAAGTGACCGGGATCAGTTTCGCGCCGGACTACAAGACGCTGTTCGTCGGGATCCAGCATCCCAGCGGCGCCTCGACCTTCCCTGAGCACCTGCCCAACGGCAAGCCGCGCTCGTCGGTGATGGTGATCACGCGGGAGGATGGCGGAGTCATCGGCGCCTGACCCTCTGTGGCGAGGGAGCTTGCTCCCGCTGGGTTGCGCAGCGACCCCACTTTTTTGTGGGCGCTAAGCACTGGAGCGCCAGCCCGGCCAAGCGGGAGCAAGCTCCCTCGCCACGAAGTCTCACCAATCAATCCCGACTGCTTTGCGCTACCATGCTGGGCCGGACGCGGCAGCCCTGCCGCTGCGCAGGAGTCAGCATGTCCCATCCGTTTGAAACCCTCACGCCCGACCTGGTGCTCGATGCCGTTGAAAGCATCGGCTTTCTCAGCGACGCCCGCGTGTTGGCCCTCAACAGCTACGAGAACCGCGTCTATCAAGTCGGCATCGAAGATTCCGAGCCGCTGATCGCCAAGTTCTATCGCCCCCAGCGCTGGACCAACGAAGCGATCCTGGAAGAGCACAGCTTTACCTTCGAACTTGCAGACTACGAAGTGCCCGTGGTGGCGCCGCTGATTCACAACGGCGCCAGCCTGCACGAGCACGCCGGGTTCCGTTTCACCCTGTTTCCCCGTCGCGGCGGCCGAGCGCCGGAGCCGGGCAATCTCGACCAACTCTATCGCCTGGGCCAATTGCTTGGACGCCTACACGCGCTCGGGGCGACCCGGCCATTCGAGCATCGCGAAGCCTTGGGCGTGAAGAATTTCGGCCACGACTCGTTGGAGACAGTGCTGCAAAGCGGCTTCGTCCCCCGCGGCCTGCTGCCGGCCTACGAGTCGGTCGCCCGGGACCTGCTCAAGCGCGTCGAAGAGGTCTACGCCGCCACGCCCCACCAGAACATCCGCATGCACGGCGATTGCCATCCCGGCAACATGATGTGCCGCGACGAGGTGTTCCACATCGTCGACCTCGACGATTGCCGCATGGGCCCGGCGGTGCAGGATTTATGGATGATGCTCGCCGGCGATCGCCAGGAATGCCTGGGACAGTTGTCGGAATTGATGGACGGTTACCAGGAGTTCCACGATTTCGACCCCCGTGAACTGGCGCTGATCGAGCCACTGCGAGCCCTGCGCCTGATGCACTACAGCGCCTGGCTGGCGCGGCGCTGGGACGACCCGGCCTTTCCCCGCAGCTTCCCGTGGTTCGGCAGCGAACGCTACTGGGGCGACCAGGTGCTGGCGTTGCGCGAGCAACTGGCGGCGCTCAATGAAGAGCCGTTGAAGCTGTTCTGATTGGGCTGGGTTCCGCCAGTCACCGCAAATCCTCTGTGGGAGCGGGCTTGCTCGCGAAAGCGGTGGATCGGCTTGCATTGATGTTGAATGTGCAGCCGCCTTCGCGAGCAAGCCCGCTCCTACAAAGGACTTGTGCCGGGACGATTCCTAACAAGGTTCACAGCACGACCAGACAAATCTCCTTACAATCACCCCTTTGTTAGCTGCCTAAGCAAGGATTCTGCATGCAAGCCGCCAACCCGCGTCGCGGGTACATCCTGGGCCTGAGTGCCTACATCATCTGGGGTCTGTTCCCGATCTACTTCAAGGCCATCGCCAGCGTGCCGTCGGTGGAAATCATCATCCACCGGGTGCTGTGGTCGGCCCTGTTCGGCGCGGCGTTGCTGCTGGTGTGGAAACACCCGGGCTGGTGGCGCGAACTGCGGGACAATCCACAACGCCTGGCGATCCTCGCCCTGAGCGGGACGCTGATCGCGGCCAACTGGCTGACCTACGTCTGGGCAGTGAATAACGAGCGCATGCTCGAAGCCAGCCTGGGTTATTACATCAACCCGCTGGTCAACGTGTTGCTGGGCATGTTGATCCTCGGTGAGCGCCTGCGCCGCATGCAATGGCTGGCGGTGGGATTGGCGGCAGTCGGCGTGGCGCAGCAGGTCTGGCAAGTGGGCAGCCTGCCGTGGGTGTCGCTGGTGCTGGCGCTGACCTTCGGTTTCTATGGGCTGATCCGCAAACAGGCGCCGGTCAAGGCCTTGCCGGGACTGGTGGTGGAAACCTGGATGCTGGTGCCAATCGCCATCGCCTGGTTGCTGTTCAACCCCACGGCCACCAGTGCCCAGGCGACATTCTGGACCACCTCCGAAGCCTGGTGGCTGGTGGCGGCGGGCCCCGTGACGCTGGTGCCGTTGGTGTGTTTCAACGCCGCAACACGGCATTTACCCTACACGACCATCGGTTTTCTGCAGTACATCGCGCCGACGCTGGTGCTTTTGCTCGCCGTGCTGCTGTTCGGTGAGCATTTGTCGTCCAGCACGCTGGTAGCGTTCCTGTTTATCTGGGCCGGGCTGGCGGTGTACAGCATCGATGCCGTGATCAGCATGCGCCGGCGCAACTGATCAAGAAACATACAAACCTCTACAGGCCACGCCTGGCGTGGCCTGCGCTTATCCTTCCCAAGGTTATCCACAGCGTGATCCCCGCCGTTTGTGCACAAGCCCTTGAAAACTGGTGATTTTTTGATCATCTGCCGCTGAGCCCCGGCAGGCCTGGGCTGGAGCCGGGTCTCTACAGGTTATCCACAGGCAGGCGCAGTTTTTCCTTGGATAACCCTCGTCACGCTTCGTCGCTGAACTTGAGTTCCACCATCAACTCATCGGCCAAGGTCTCAAGGCGTTCCTGCAACGCCTCCAGCGACAGCGTCAAGGGCACGCCCAGGAGCGCCTCGGCATGAAACAGCAGCTCGCTGCTCATCGGTGCCGGCCGGACATGGGTCACCAAGCGTTCGACATTGACGCCCTGCTCGCTCAACAACCGGGTGATGTCCCGCACGATACCGGGACGATCATTGCCCACCAGCTCCATGGTGATGGGTTTCCAGGAGCAGGACTCTTCAACGGCGCTTTCCGCAATCAACACACGAATGCTGTGGGCCGATAACCCTTGCAACGCTTCGATCAACTCTTCATGGGCCTCGGCCGGGGCGCTGATTCGCAGGATCCCGGCAAACTGCCCGGCCAAGTGCGACATGCGGCTCTCCAGCCAGTTACCGCCATGGGCGGCGATGCAATCGGCAATGCGCTCGACCTGCCCGGGCTTGTCCGGGGCGAAAACAGTGATGACGAGGTGGTCCATGGGCGCAGTCCTCTTGTTGATGGAAGGGACAGTATAGGCAAGAGAGACAATCAGCACGGTCGCGCTTTTGTGGCGAGGGAGCTTGCTCCCGCTGGGCCGCGCAGCGGTCCCAGAATGTCAGTGCTGCGCACTGAAGCGGGAGCAAGCTCCCTCGCCACAGTGATTTGTGTACGAACTCTAAAATTATCTGGAACAATCCATCTGTTTTTTGAGAACATCCCGTGTCCCGACGTGACCGTAACACTTTAGTCGGTCGCGGAACGACGCAATTAGTCTAATTTTCACAACCGCAATTGATCATGTAGTATTCCGCAGCGCGCACTACATAATCGCGAAAACCCTGTTTTACCGATGTCTGCTTAAGGCCAGTCGCATCCCTGGAAAGCCCCGTCAGCAAGGCTTGAATACCCAGCCGCCAGCGATGGCATGTACTGGTTCCGGGGTTTGTGGTTTAAATGTCCCGAGGCTTCATTGTCAAAATCGAAGAGCTGAAAAGCGAAATAGCTGAGCAGAGTGAGGCAAGCAATGACTGAACACGTTCAAGTCGGTGGCCTGCAGGTCGCCAAAGTCCTGTTCGACTTCGTGAATAACGAAGCCATTCCCGGAACCGGCCTCACCGCCGACGCGTTCTGGGCCGGTGCCGACAAGGTCATCCACGACCTGGCCCCGAAGAACAAAGCCCTACTCGCCAAACGCGATGATTTCCAGGCGCGGATCGATGCCTGGCACCAGGCCCGTGCCGGCCAGGCCCACGACGCCGTGGCTTACAAAGCCTTCCTGCAAGACATTGGATACCTGCTGCCAGAAGCGGCGGATTTCCAGGCCACGACCCAAAACGTCGATGACGAAATCGCCCGCATGGCCGGCCCGCAACTGGTGGTGCCGGTGATGAACGCCCGCTTCGCCCTCAACGCCTCGAACGCCCGCTGGGGTTCGTTGTATGACGCGCTGTACGGCACCGACGCCATCAGCGAAGCCGATGGCGCGGAAAAAGGCAAAGGCTACAACAAGGTCCGCGGCGACAAGGTCATCGCCTTCGCCCGTGCTTTCCTCGACGAATCGGCGCCCCTGGCGGCCGGCTCCCATGTCGATTCCACCGCGTACAAAATCATCGACGGCAAACTGGTGGTCACCCTCAAGGGCGGCAGCAACAGCGGCCTGCGTGACGATGCCCAGTTGATCGGTTTCCAGGGCGATGCCTCGGCACCGACCGCCGTGCTGCTGAAACACAACGGCCTGCACTTCGAAATCCAGATCGATGCCAGCACCCCGGTCGGCCAGACCGACGCCGCCGGCGTCAAAGACATCCTGATGGAAGCCGCGCTGACCACCATCATGGACTGCGAAGACTCGGTCGCCGCCGTCGATGCCGATGACAAGGTGGTGATCTACCGCAACTGGCTCGGCCTGATGAAGGGTGATCTGTCGGAAGAAGTCGCCAAGGGCGGCCAGACGTTTACCCGGACCATGAACCCTGACCGTGTCTACACCGCCGTCGACGGTTCGAGCGTCACGTTGCACGGCCGCTCGCTGCTGTTCGTACGCAACGTCGGCCACCTGATGACCATCGACGCGATCCTGGACAAGGATGGCAACGAAGTGCCGGAAGGCATCCTCGACGGCCTGATCACCAGCCTGGCGGCGATCCACAGCCTCAACGGCAACACCTCGCGCCGCAACAGCCGCGCTGGTTCGGTGTACATCGTCAAGCCGAAGATGCACGGTCCAGACGAAGCCGCGTTCACCAACGAGCTGTTCGGTCGCGTCGAAGACGTGCTGGACCTGCCGCGCAACACCCTCAAGGTCGGGATCATGGACGAGGAGCGCCGTACCACGGTCAACCTCAAGGCCTGCATCAAGGCCGCCAGCGAGCGCGTGGTGTTCATCAACACCGGCTTCCTCGACCGTACCGGCGATGAAATCCACACCTCCATGGAAGCCGGCCCGATGGTGCGCAAGGCCGACATGAAAGCCGAGAAGTGGATCGGCGCCTATGAAAACTGGAACGTCGACATCGGTTTGAGCACCGGCCTGCAAGGCCGCGCGCAAATCGGCAAGGGCATGTGGGCGATGCCGGACCTGATGGCGGCGATGCTCGAACAGAAAATCGCTCACCCGCTGGCCGGCGCCAACACCGCGTGGGTTCCCTCGCCGACCGCCGCCGCCCTGCACGCGCTGCATTACCACAAGGTCGATGTGTTCGCCCGCCAGGCCGAACTGGCCAAGCGCGCCCGCGCGTCGGTGGACGACATCCTGACCATCCCGCTGGCCGTCAACCCGAACTGGACGCCGGAGCAGATCAAGAACGAACTGGACAACAACGCCCAGGGCATCCTTGGCTACGTGGTGCGCTGGATCGACCAGGGCGTCGGTTGCTCCAAGGTGCCGGACATCAATGACATCGGCCTGATGGAAGACCGTGCGACGCTGCGTATTTCCAGCCAGCACATCGCCAACTGGCTGCGCCATGGCATCGTCACTCAAGAGCAAGTGATGGAAAGCCTCAAGCGCATGGCGCCGGTGGTCGACCGCCAGAACGCCAGCGATCCGCTGTACCGCCCGCTGGCACCAGACTTCGACAGCAACATCGCCTTCCAGGCGGCGGTCGAGTTGGTGATCGAAGGCACCAAGCAGCCGAACGGCTACACCGAGCCGGTGCTGCACCGTCGTCGTCGTGAGTTCAAGGCAGCCAATGGTTTTTGATTGAGCAGTAGCCACGCGGCACAAAAAAAGCCCTGATCTCTCGATCAGGGCTTTTTCATTTGCAACACCTGACTGCCTTTGTGGCGAGGGAGCTTGCTCCCGCTCGGTTGCGCAGCGACCGCAATACAGGTCAATGAGATTCCGACGTCTGGAAAAGGTCTGCTTCGCAGCCCAGCGGGAGCAAGCTCCCTCGCCACAAAAGCGATCTCGCCATGGCTTCGTTCCTGGAAGAAGCGACTGGCTAGAGATCCATCCCCAACTCATGCTTGACCAACCCCAACAGCTTTTCGGTATCGATCGGCTTGAGCAAAAAATCCACCACGCTCAGGTGCATGGCTTCGATGGCGTCCTTCACGTCGGCATCGCCCGAGACGATGATGATCGGCAACGCCGCCCGTTCGGACTCGCGCACCAGGCGCACCAGCTCAAGGCCATCGACGTTGCCCATGCGCAGGTCGGTGATCAGCAGGCCGATCGACGGCTTGGTTTCCAGCATCTTGAGTGCCGTTTCGCCACTGGCGGCGGTCATACAGTGAATCCCGTCCAATGCCAGGATCTCCGACAACAGCTCCCGTGCGTCCTTGTCGTCGTCAACGATCAAGACGCGCTGCGGCGGCAGGTCAGGTTCCAGCATGACGGCACTCAGCGCCTCGCGCTCGGCATCACTCAAAATATCGTGGTCGGACATGGTGCTCTCTACGTTCTTAAATCGATCCCCTGGCACAGTGGTCAGACATCGTTCCGAGGCGCTTCAATGTGCACTTCGTCGGATTTTTTTCCAAGAACATTCAACGAAGATTTTTCTGACGTCTAGCGTAGGACTTTTCTGTAGGCCGGCCCTCTGGATAGCGACCTAGACTTACGTCCAATGGGCACCCCGCGCCGAGGGGTCGACCATGGGAACAGATCCGACCACAACAATTCGAATAAGACTGCGTAATGGTTATGAAAAAAGCGGACGCCTTCATCCAGGCAGGGAAAACCGCGGTGTTGCAAAACATCCAGGGGACGCTGCAGTTTCTCCAGCGCTTTCCCCCGTTCAACCAAATGGAAAACGCCCACCTGGCCTACCTGGTGGAGCAATGCCTGCTGCGTTTCTACGCCCCCGGTGACACCATCATCACGCCGGCCGACGGTCCGGTGGAACACTTCTACATCGTCAAGCAGGGCCGGGTGGTAGGAGAACGTCCGCATTCGGCCAAGGGTGGCACCGAGACCACCTTCGAGATCACCACCGGCGAATGTTTCCCCCTCGCCGCGCTGCTGGGCGAGCGAGCCACGCGCACCGAGCACCGGGCCGGCGAAGACACGTTCTGCCTGCAACTGAACAAACTCGCCTTCATCAAGCTGTTCGCCCTGTCCGGCCCGTTTCGCGATTTCGCCCTGCGCGGGGTCAGCAGCCTGCTCGATCAGGTCAACCAGCAGGTCCAGCAAAAATCGGCGCAAAACCTGGGCACCCAATACTCCCTCAATACCCGACTGGGCGAATTGGCGATGCGCCACCCGGTCAGTTGCAGCCCGGACACACCGCTACGCGAAGCCGTGAAGCTGATGCATGAGCAGCAGGTCGGCAGCATCGTGGTGGTGAATGAGCAAAAAGCGCCGGTGGGGATTTTCACCTTGCGCGACCTGCGGCATGTGGTGGCCGATGGGGCCGGGGATTTTTCCCAGGCCATCGTAGGACATATGACCCAGGCACCGTTTTTTCTCTCGCCGGACCACAGCGCCTTCGACGCGGCCATCGCCATGACCGAGCGCCACATCGCCCACGTCTGCCTGGTCAAGGACCATCGCCTGTGCGGCGTGGTCTCGGAGCGCGATCTGTTTTCCTTGCAGCGGGTCGATCTGGTGCACCTGGCCCGGACCATCCGCAACGCCCCCAGGCTGGAAAACCTCGTGGCCCTGCGCGGCGAGATCGGACAACTGGTGGAACGCATGCTGGCCCATGGTGCGTCGTCGACCCAGATCACCCACATCATCACCTTGCTCAACGATCACACCGTCTGCCGGGTCATCGAACTGACCCTGGCCGACAAGGGCGACCCGGGCGTGCCGTTCAGTTGGCTGTGTTTCGGCAGTGAAGGCCGGCGCGAGCAAACCCTGCACACCGACCAGGACAACGGCATTCTGTTCGAAGCCCGGGACGCCGCCCATGCCGCGCAGATCCGTGGCTTGCTGCTGCCCATCGCCCAACAGATCAACCAGAGCCTGGCCCTGTGCGGCTTCACACTGTGCAAGGGCAACATCATGGCCGGCAACCCCGAGCTGTGCCTGTCTCGCGCCGAATGGGCCCGGCGCTTCTCGGCATTCATTCGTGAAGCGACGCCGGAAAACCTGCTGGGATCGAGCATCTATTTCGACCTGCGGGTGGTCTGGGGCGACGAGCAAGGCTGCGAGCAGTTGCGCCAGCAGATCCTCGGCCAGGTGGCTGACAACCGCTTGTTCCAGCGCATGATGGCCGAAAATGCGCTGCGCCATCGCCCGCCCGTGGGCCGCTTCAGGGATTTCGTGCTGAGCCGCAAGAACGGCGAAAAGGCGACCCTGGACTTGAAAGTGCAGGGCCTGACACCCTTCGTCGATGGTGCCCGCCTGCTGGCACTGGCCAACGGCATCGAAGCCAACAACACCTTGGAGCGCCTGCGGCAATTGGTCGTCAAGGAGGTGATCGAACCGCTCGATGGCGCGGCCTATGAAGAGGCCTATCACTTCATCCAACAGACCCGCATGCAGCAACACCAACTGCAAACCCGCGAGAACCTGCCTTATTCCAACCGCGTCGACCCCGACAGTCTCAACCATCTGGATCGACGCATCCTGCGTGAATCCTTGCGCCAAGCCCAACGCCTGCAAAGCAGCCTGACGCTGAGGTACCAGTTGTGAGTATTTTTTCCTGGCTGCGCCCGGCCCAACCGACGGTACCCGATGCGCTGCAACAGCGCCTGGAGGGCCTCCCCGCGCCTTCGCCACTGAGTGAAAGCCACCTGCGGGAGCAACGCTGGGTCGTGCTGGATCTGGAAACCACCGGGTTGAACCTGAACAAGGACCAGGTGCTGTCCATCGGCGCGGTGGTCATTGAAGACGGCGCCATCGACTTCAGCCAACAGTTCGAACGGACCTTGCAGTGCGATAAGCAGAAACTCGGGCCCAGTGTGTTGATCCATGGCCTGGCCCCCAGCACAATTGCCGCTGGCAGCGACCCGGCCGAGGCGCTGCTGGCGTTCATGGAGTTCGTCGGCGACAGTCCGCTGCTGGCCTTTCACGCACCGTTCGATTCACACATGCTCGGGCGCGCCTTGAAAGACTACCTGGGCTATCGCCTGCAGCATCCGTTTCTCGACGTGGCGGACCTGGCCCCGATGCTTTGCCCCCAGGCCCATCTGCGCAAGTCCGGCCTGGACGAGTGGATCGACTGGTTCAAGCTGCAAGTCTTCGACCGCCACAACGCCAGCGCCGACGCCCTTGCCACGGCGGAACTGGCGCTGATCCTGTTCAGCCGCGCCCGTCAGCAACAGATCCACAGCGCGCTTGAGCTGCAACAGCGCCTGGGCCAGTGGAAACGGCGGCAGCAGGCGCCTTCGCTTTAACCTGAGGCCTGAGAACCCAGTTTTTTGTGGGAGCGGGCTTGCTCGCGAAGGCGGTGGATCAGCTTACATTGATGTTGAATGTGCAGCCGTCTTCGCGAGCAAGCCCGCTCCCACATAAGTACTGCATTCAGGCAGGCACAACGCACCAGCGCCACTGCCCGACCAGCGCCAATTGCTTTCCCTCCCCACCCTCTGCCACAATCGCGAACAATTCTCGTTACTTAAAACGTCGGTGATGCTCCGTGTCGTCAGTCCCCACTCCCCATAGTGATTTGGTTGGTGCGTTGTACCGTGACCATCGCGCTTGGCTATTGGCATGGCTGCGACGCAACGTGGCGTGTGCGCACCGAGCCGAGGACCTGAGCCAGGACACTTTCGTGCGCTTGCTGGGTCGCGAGGAACTGAAAGCACCCCGCGAGCCCCGGGCGTTTCTGGTGGCCATCGCCAAGGGCCTGCTGTTCGATTATTTCCGGCGCGCAGCCTTGGAGCAGGCTTACCTTACCGAACTGATGCTGATCCCCGAGGCCGAGCAGCCCTCGGTGGAAGAACAGCAAATCATCCTGGAAGACCTCAAGGCCATCGACCGCCTGCTCGGCAAACTGTCGAGCAAGGCCCGCGCAGCCTTCCTCTATAACCGCCTCGACGGCCTCGGCCACGCCGAAATTGCCGAGCGCCTGGGGGTTTCGGTGCCGCGGGTACGGCAGTATCTGGCTCAGGGCATCCGCCAGTGCTACATCGCCCTGTATGGAGAACCGACGTGAGCCAGGCCCATGCCAAACCGGTCTCGGCCAGCGTGCTGGATGCCGCCATCGCCTGGCAGTTGTCCCTGGACTCAAGCAGCGCCCAGGAGCGGGAAGCGTTCGTCCGCTGGCATGCCGCCGATGAAGAACACGCCCGGGCCTGGCGACAGCTAGGCATGCTCGACCAGCGCTTCAGCCTGGCCAACGGGCCGGCGCGGGCGGCGTTGCTGCAATCGCGGGTGAGCATTCGCCGACGGATACGCAAGGTGGGCAGCGGCCTTGCCAGCGTTGTCGCGGCCATCGGCCTGGCGTTGTTTGCCGCAGATCGTTACCTGCCGCTGGATTACTGGCTTGCCGACCAGCGCACCGCGACAGGTGAACAACGCACCCTGCGCCTGGCCGACGGCACGCTGATCAACCTCAACACCCACAGCGCCCTGGACGTGCGCTTCGATGACAAACAGCGTCGCATCATCCTGCAGGAAGGCGAGATCCTGGTGGAAACCGGCCATAACGATCCGCGCCCTTTCATCGTTGAAACTCGCGAGGGCAGCATGCGCGCCTTGGGCACACGGTTCCTGGTTAAGCGCGAAGACCAGGGCACACGCCTGAGCGTACTGAAATCCGCGGTAGCCGCGCACCCGCAGGCCACCGATGAAGAACAGATCCTGCGCGAAGGCCAACAAGTGCTGATGCGCCACGACGGCCTCGGCCCGACCATCGCCCTGAACCCCGGCGCCGATGCCTGGACCCGCGGCATGCTGGTGGTGGACAACGCCCGCCTCGAAGACCTGGTCCATGAGTTGGGGCGTTACCGGCGCGGCTACCTGGGCGTGGAACCACAAGTGGCCGACCTGCGCATCACCGGCAGTTTCCCGCTGCACGACACCGACCTGGCCCTGACCGCCTTGCTGCCGACCTTGCCGGTGCAGGTCGAGCATCACACGCGGTGGTGGGTGGTGGTGGGGCCAAGTACCGCGCCGAAACCCTGAGAGATCGTTGCTCAGTTAGGCCGCCTTCGCGAGCAAGCCCGCTCCCACATGGGAATGCGGACTCCTGTGGGAGCGGGCTTGCTCGCGAAGAGGCCTGTTGATCCAGTAAAAAAACAGACTGGACACCATCACCCGCAAACTGAATCTAAATTATTTTCATCCAGCCCTATCACTTTTCGATTTTCATCCGGCACCCAGGCAATTGAGAAATATTTCCATTCAGGAGCCGCCGTATGTCCCGCCCGCTAGACACCCTGTTGCGCCCCAGCTTGTTGGCCGTTGCCATTGCCTTTGCCGCCCCGTTGACCAGCGCCCCGCTGCTGGCCGCCGAACAGGCCACGAGCGTGCGCGCCTACAACCTGCCCGCCGCGCCCCTGGCCAGCACCCTGAACCAGATCGCCAGCCAGGCCGGCCTTGCGCTGAGCCTGAATCCGTCCCTGGCCTCGGGCAAGACCTCGGCCCCCGTCCAGGGTCAGTTCGACGCCACCGGCGCCTTGCGCGAGGCCTTGCGCGGCACCGGCCTGCAACTGGAACAAAGCAGCGCCGGCACCTACAGCCTGGTGGCCATGCCTGAAGGGGTCATGGCCTTGCCGGAAACCAGCGTGATCGGCGCCGGTCTCAGTGAAACCGCGTGGGGCCCGACCGAGGGCTACGCCGCCACCCGCACCGCCGCCGGCACCAAGACCGATACACCGATCGTCGAACTGCCGCGCTCGATCTCCGTGGTCACCCGCCAGCAGATGGAAGACCGCTCCGTGCTCAACCTCAACGACGCGCTGCGCTATACCGCCGGCGTGCAGAGCAGCGGCTACGGCTCGGACTCGCGTAACGATTGGCTGCTGGTGCGCGGTTTCGTGCCCACCCAGTTCCTCGATGGCCTGCCGCTGCCCAAGGGCAACTACATCACGCCAAAAATCGAGCCTTGGAACCTTGAGCGCATCGCCGTGCTGCGTGGCCCGGCTTCTTCGGTCTACGGCCAGACGCCACCCGGCGGCATGCTGGACATGGTCAGCCGCCGCCCACAAGCCGAAAGCAGCAATGAAGTCGAGCTGCAGGCCGGCAGCTACGAACACAAGCAAATCAACTTCGACAGCACCGGCAAGGTCGATGACGAAGGCCAGTTCCTCTATCGGGTCAGCGGCACCGTGCGCGACAGCAACGCCCAGGTCGATCACATCCCGGACAAGCGCTACAACCTCGCGCCGAGCCTGACCTGGAACATCAACGACGACACGCGCCTGACCTTCCTGTCGCAATACACCCGCGACGACACCGGCATCACCGGGCAATTCCTGCCACTGCAAGGCACCAAGCTGTCCTCGCCGGCGGGCAAGATTTCCCACCACAAGAACCTGGGCGATCCGGACTGGGAATTCTACGACCGCACCTACTACGCGCTCGGTTATGCGTTTGAACATCGCTTGAACGATACCTGGCAGTTCCGCCAGAACCTGCGCTATACCAAGAGCGATTTGGAAACCCAGGGTATCTCGGCTGGCGGCCAATTCTGGCCAGACGGCCCCGACCAATCGGTGGACGCCGACGGCAACGTCAAGCGCAGCGCCAGCGTCATCAATGAAGACATCAGCCAGTTCGCCGTGGACAACAACTTCCAGGCCGACTTCCAGACCGGCGCCCTCAGCCACACCCTGCTGCTGGGCCTGGATCACCAGCGCTCCAACAGCAATTCGCGCTGGGATTGGGGCTCGACTGGCGTGCCAACCAGCAACATCCACAACCCGACCTATGGACAGGATTTCTCCAACGTCGAGTACTTCACCATGTATGACTACAACCAGAAGACCCACCAGACCGGCCTGTACGTCCAGGACCAGATCGCCCTGGACAACTGGCGCCTGACCCTCGGTGGTCGTGAAGACTGGATTCACACCGGCACCGTGTTCCACAACCTGAACAACGTCACCAACACCCAGCGCGACAAGAAATTCAGCGGCAACGCAGCATTGAGCTACGTCTTCGATAACGGTGTGACGCCGTACCTTTCCTTCGCCCAGTCGTTCCAGGCGGCGGCAGGTTCAACCGTCAACAGCACCGAAGCGTTCAAGCCGACCGAAGGCGAACAGTACGAGGCCGGTATCAAGTACCAACCGCCCGGCACCAAGACCTTGCTGACCGCCGCGGTGTTCGACCTGACCCAGAAAAACAACTCCGTTACTGAAAACAACGTCACCCGCCAGGTGGGTGAAGTCCAGGTGCGTGGCCTTGAGTTGGAAGCGTCCGGCGATGTCACCGACAACTTGAAGCTGGTCGGTTCCTACACCTACAACGACAGCGAAATCACCAAGGGCACCGCGGCTGAAGAAGGCAAGCGCATGGCCCAGGTGCCGCGTAACCAGGCCACCGCCTGGGCCGACTACACCTGGCACAACGGCCCTCTGGATGGCTTCGGTGTCGGCGCCGGTGTGCGTTATGTCGGCGACACCTACGGCAACACCAGCAACACCGACTGGGGCCATGTCGGGTCCTACACCGTGTACGACGCCTCGGCCCATTACGACCTGGGTCGTTTGAACAAAACCCTCAAGGGCGTCACCGTGGCGGTGGATGCCAAAAACATCTTCAACAAGGACTACCTGTCCACTTGCGACGGCTTCTACTGCTACTACGGTGACCAACGTAATGTCGTCGCCAGCGTGAATTACAAATGGTAAACGGTTAGCATTTGCAAAACCTATTTGAGGGTGCTCGGTTGGCAAAGCTGTCCATGTAAGGAAAACCGTGGCGAGGGAGCTTGCTCCCGCTGGGCCGCGTAGCGGCCCCAAAAGCTTGGGATCGCTGCGCAATCCAGCGGGAGCAAGCTCCCTCGCCACAATGGCTGTCCCCCAAAAGAACAGTGTTATCCCCCCAAGTGCCCTTTTGCATTCGGATCGATCATGAAAAGCAAAACCATTCGCCGCTGGTCTTTCGTCCACACCTGGACCAGCCTGATCTGCACGGTCTTCCTGCTGATGCTGGCAATCACTGGGCTGCCGCTGATCTTCCACCATGAAATCGAACACCTGCTGGGCGATGCCCCCGAGCTTCGGGAGATGCCGGCCGGCACGCCGCCGCTGGACTTGCAGCAACTGGTGGAAAAAGCCAAGGCCCATCGCCCAGGTGAAGTGGTCCAGTATTTTGGCTGGGACGAGGACGAGCCCAACGGCGTCATCACCATCATGGCGCCGACACCGGGCACCGAACCCAATTCCTCCCACACCTTCATGCTCGACGGGCGCACCGGCGAAGCCTTGGAAATGCCCTCGGCCAATGGCGGTTTCATGATGGTCATGTTGCGCCTGCACGTGGACATGTTCGCCGGGTTGCCGGGCAAGCTACTGCTGGCCTTCATGGGGCTGTTGTTCGTGATTGCCATCGTCTCCGGGGTGGTGCTGTATTTACCGTTCATGCGCCGCTTGAAATTCGCCACGGTGCGCCAGGACAAATCCACGCGCCTGCGCTGGCTCGACCTGCACAACCTGATCGGCGTGGTCACGCTGGTCTGGGCGCTGACCGTGGGCGTGACCGGCGTCATCGCCGCGTGCGCCGACCTGCTCATCGCGGCATGGCGCAACGACAGCCTCAGTGCCATGGTCGAACCCTACCGCAACGCCCCGCCGCTGACCCAACTGGCTCCGGCCACGCGTTTGCTGGACATTGCCAAGGACGTCGCGCCGGGCATGGAGCCCAGCTTCATCGCCTTCCCCGGTACGCTGTTCTCCAGTGAGCACCACTACAGCGTGTTCATGAAAGGTGACACCCACCTGACCTCGCACCTGCTCACGCCCGTGCTGATCGATGCCACCACCCTGGACGTCACCGCCGTCGCCGAACGACCGTGGTACATGGACATGATGAGCCTGTCCCTGCCGTTGCACTTCGGCGACTACGGTGGCCGGCCGATGCAGATCTTCTGGGCGACCCTCGATATCCTGACCATCATCGTCCTGGGCAGCGGCGTGTATCTGTGGGTAGTTCGGCGCAAAGCCGCCAAACGTGCAACCGTCGGCGCGGAGGTCGCTTCGTGAGGCCTCGGCAGTCGAATTTCTGGAAGGTGTTTGGTATTCCCCTGATGATCGGTGCGCTTAGTGCGGCAGGGCTGTTTTCGGCGTTGCTGGGTGACGGCGCATGGGATGCGGTGAGCTGGGTTGGGTTAGGCATACCCACGGTGCTGGGGACTTGGGGCTTGATCAAACGCGGATAACCCCAGCCAGGCGCGCCCCTGTGGGAGCGGGCTTGCTCGCGAAGGCGGCGTGTCAGTCGCAATTGTGTTTCTGACACGCCGCCTTCGCGAGCAAGCCCGCTCCCACACTGGAACTCGCCAGCCGCCCAGCAACTGTCTAGGCTAAGCCCCTGCCCGCCCAATCGAGGATATCCGCATGTCCACCCCCAGCATGACGCTGTTCCACAATCCCGCTTCGCCCTTCGTGCGCAAGGTCCTGGTGCTGCTGCACGAAACCGGCCAGCAAGACCGCGTGGCGTTGCAGCTTAGCCAGCTCACGCCGGTCAAGCCGGACCGGGCGCTTATCGATGACAACCCGTTGAGCAAGATCCCGGCCCTGCGCCTGGCCAACGGGACAGTGATCCATGACAGCCGCGTGATCCTCGATTACCTCGACCACCAGCACGTCGGCAACCCGTTGATCCCCCGGGACGGCGCGGCACGCTGGCGGCGCCTGACCCTCGCCTCCCTGGCCGACGGGATCATGGATGCAGCGGTGATGATCCGCTACGAAACCGCGCTGCGCCCCGTGGAAAAACACTGGGACGAATGGCTCGATGCGCAACGGGACAAGATTCGCCGTGCCCTGGGCCTGCTCGAAGCCGAGGCGATTGCCGAATTGGCCAGCCATTTCGACGTGGCCTCCATCAGCGTGGCCTGCGCCCTGGGCTATCTGGACCTGCGCCATCCCGACCTGGAGTGGCGCAAGGCCAATCCGCAATTGGCGCAGTGGTTTGCCGAGGTGAGCGTGCGGTCCTCGATGGTCGAGACGGTGCCCAGGATTTAGTTCTGTATTGGCTGCACCGACCTCTTCGCGAGCAAGCCCGCTCCCACAATGTCTGCGCAAGACTTGTGGGAGCGGGCTTGCTCGCGAATGGGCCAATACGGTTCCAGAGGAAACAACCCAGCAATCAGCGCCACCAACTTTTCGCCCTGGCGCTGATCCTCCCGCAACCCCAGCGACCGGCTCACTTCACCTCCCCCAACTCGAAGCTCATCGCCGCGGCCGGCTTCGACCCGACCCCATACCAGTCCAGCTTGCGGGTCAGCACCATGAACACGCCCAACAGGCTGAACAACAATAGCGACCCCATCAACAACGCATAATCCTCGGCGCTCAACAGGCCATAAAGCAAACCGTACAAGCCCGCCAGCCCCGCCGAAAACCCGAGGCCGTGGCTCACGCTGCGCAGCACATGGCAGACATAAAACCCGATCAATACGACACAGGCACTGGCCGACACCAAGTACGCCAGGGTGAAACCGATGTGCTCCGACAACGACAACAGCAGCAAGTAGAAGAACGCCAGCGCCACGCCCACCAAGGCGTACTGGACCGGGTGCACCGCCAGGCTCTTGAGCACTTCGAAAAGGAAGAAACCGGCGAAGGTCAGCGCGACGAACAGCAACGCATATTTGATCGCCCGGTCGCTCTTGAGGTATTGGTCCACCGGATCGATGAAACTCACCCCGAAGGCACGGCTGCGGAACGCTTC
Organism: Pseudomonas sp. SWRI179; assembly: GCF_014268705.1. Classification (NCBI taxonomy): domain Bacteria; kingdom Pseudomonadati; phylum Pseudomonadota; class Gammaproteobacteria; order Pseudomonadales; family Pseudomonadaceae; genus Pseudomonas; species Pseudomonas sp. SWRI179. The sequence goes on from NZ_JABWRA010000017.1 coordinate 108,703, forward strand.
ACAACTATCGCTTGGCTCGCAGGCTTGCAGCGTTTCCAGCAGGTTGGTGGAGAAAAACGACGTTTGCCAATCAGCACTGAAGCCCTGCTCATTGATCTCGCGGTTGGTGGGCAGGTAGTTGCCGATGAAGCTGGGGTGCGGCCAGTCGGCCGACAGGTGCACCTTGGTGGATTTGCCCACCGGCAGAATCTGGAACTCGCCCGTGCCTTGCAGGCGCAGGTCAAAACCGAAGGTCAACTCAGGGCCGCCCTCGGCGGTGATCATCGGCAGCGGCACATGCACACCCTGCCCCAGCCAGCCGAGTCGCGAGCCGGGCAGGAAATCGACGGTCTGCTGGTTCAGCGTCAAGGTCAACGCATTCTCGATGCCACGAATATCGCTGATGCCAACGCTCAGGTACGGCTCGTCAAAACGGTAATCGGCGAAATCCTTGGCAGCGACACCGTAGCGCTCAGGCACCTTGAAGCGGCCATCGATGCGGTTGTCGGCGTGGAACATCCGCGCTTCGTAAATGCCCCGGGCACGGGTTTCAGTGCGGATCTGGCCGTCGAGCTCGAATTGCTCAGGCAAGAAATACAACTCGCCCGTTCGCTCGACGGTTTCCAGGAAACGCACACCGGTCTTCTCGTTGGTGTTCCAGACCTTCACGCTCTTGCGAAACGGCACCACGATCATCGGCCCGATCAGTTGCTGGTTGTAGCTGGAGCTGCGGGCGATGTCCTGCAGCACACCGTCGCGCAGTTCCTGGCGCTCGTCGATGAGGCCATTGATCATCAACAGCGGGATCATCAGCAAGAGGATCAAGAGGGCGATCATGCCCAGTTTAATGGCGAGGCTGCGGTTCATGTGGGGCTCTCCCTGTTCGAATGAGGGAGAGTCTGGGGTGGCTGTGTGAGGGGTTTATGGGGGAAATGTGGAGATTGTGTGGAGACTGAAATCCACCTGACCAATGAAACCTGTGGCGAGGGAGCTTGCTCCCGCTGGGCTGCGAAGCGGCCCCTTTGCGACTGCTTCGCAGCCGAGCGGGAGCAAGCTCCCTCGCCACAAGAGTGTTCCAAACTGAGTAACTGGGTTTTCAGGGCAACCTCAGCACCACCTCCACCCCACCCTCGACATTGCCAATACTGAATTGCCCCCCATGCAACTGCACCACTTCTTCGACAAAATTGAGCCCCAGGCCGGTGCTCTTGCGGCCGCTGTCCGGGCGCGGCAGGGAATAGAAGCGCTCGCTCAAGCGCGGCAGTGCGTAGTCGGGGATCGGCGCGGCCTGATTGAACAGGCGGATCTCGACACGATTCCCACGGCGCTCGGCGCTCACTCGCAGCAGGCCGTTGATGGGGGTGAAGTCCAAGGCGTTTTCCAGCAGATTGCCCAAGGCCTGGCGCAACAGGAACGGCTCTCCCGTCAGCGCCAGGTCGCCAGCGATCTGCTGTTCAACCGTCAACTGCCGACTTTCGATCCAACCGCCGCGCGCTTCCAGCAACTCAGCCATCAGCGCCGCCAGCGGCACGGCGACCTCCTCTTCCAGCCCCTGGCGCTGCTCGATCTGGGCCAGGTTGAGCAAGCGCTCGATCAACTGCTGCATACGCACACTTTCGTTATCGATGTTGCTGACAAAGCGCTGGTGCTGGGCGGCGGGCATGTCGCTTTGCAGCAGCTCGGCGGCGCCACGAATCGCCGCCAGCGGGCTCTTGAGTTCGTGGGTGAGCGTGTGCACGTAACGCTCGACGTAGGCCTTGCCTTCGAGTTGGGTGCGCATGTGCTCCACCGCCCCGGCCAGTTGCTCGAATTCACCGCCGCGATAATGCGGCACTTCCACCCGACGCCCCTGGCTGACCGCCTGGGCGTAGATCGTCAAACGCCGCAGTGCCGCGCTGAGCCACCAGGACAACAAGCCGCCCAGCAACAAGCCCAGGGCGACCAGCCCGGCGCCATAGATCAACAGCCGCCGCTCGGTGCGATCGACATAAGGCTGCAAGGAACTGTTGGGCTTGGCGACGGTGACAACGCCAATGATCCGGCCGTTGTCGCGAATCGGCGCACCGACGTGCATCACCGAAGACGCCGGGTCGTCCGGATCGCTGCGACTCGAACGGGCGCCGTAGTGGCCGCGCAGGGTCAGGTAGACGTCGTTCCAACGTGAATAATCCTGCCCCACCGCCACGCCACTGGAGTCGAGCACCACGATGCCCTTGGCATCGGCGACATAGATGCGATGGCTGACCTGGTTTTTCGGCAAGCCCCAGATCGTCGCCGCCGGCTGGCGCTCGCCATAAGCCCTGAGCAATTGTGGCCAACGATTCTGGTTAAGGGTGCCGGCCTTGAAATCATCCCGCAGGATTTCGGCCATCAGGTTGGCGGTGTCCACCAGGGTTTCCTCGGTGGACTGGCGCACGCCGGGGCGGATTTCTTCCATGACCGTGTTGAGCACGAAATAACCGGTCAGGGCGATAAACAACACATACACCAGGAAAATCCGGATCCCCAGCGACATCAGCTGTGCCCCGGGCTGTAACTGTAGCCCAGGCCCCGATGGGTCTGGATCGGCTCAGCCTCGGCGCGGACCAAGCGCAACTTGGCGCGCACGCTTTTAATGTGGCTGTCGATGGTGCGCTCGTAGCCGGCATCGCTGGCAACGCCCAGGGCATCGAGCAATTGTTCGCGGCTGAAAACCCGCTCGGGCTGCTCCAGCAGACAATTGAGCAGGCGGAATTCGTGGCGGGTAAGGTTCAGCGGTGTGCCGCGATAATTGATCTGCACGCGGTCCGCATCGACCTGAAACAACGCCGTGCCCACCTCCGCCACCGGCCGCGGCGCCACGCGCTTGAGGATCGCCCGAACCCTGGCCGCCACTTCGCGAGGGCTGAAAGGCTTGACCACGTAATCGTCGGCACCGATCTCCAACCCCACGATCCGGTCGATCTCGCCATCCCGGGCTGTAAGAAAGATGACCGGAACGTCGCTGAAACGTCTGATTTTTTTACAAGTCTCGAATCCGCTGATATCCGGCAGGCCCACATCGAGAATGATCAGGTCCGCCGGGGTGTTTTTCTGGTGTTCAAGAGCGGCTGCGCCGAGGCTCAACCAAGTGGTGTCAAACCCCTCCCCTTGCAGGGCAAACACCAGCGTATCGGCGATGGCGGCTTCGTCTTCGACAATCAGGATATGAGGCATGGCTTGCGGGCCCGGCAGTAAAGTTGCCGGAACGGTGCCGCAAGGTTTGGGGGGAGTCAATCAGGGAAATCAGCAGTCCGGCTTATCCGCCGTAAACCGCCGCGCAGGGTTCACCGCCGCGCCGAACTCACGCAACGCCTTGGCCCCAATCAACAAGGGGTAATTGAAACTGCTGCGGTCGGTCAGGTTGACCTCGACCGTGCGCTTGACGTTACCCAGGCACAATTCCAGGTCGACCACCGGGCGCTTGGTGGGGGCGATCTTTTCGTCGTCGTCTTCATCTTCTTCGGAACGGGTCTTGATCTTGCTGATGCGGGCGATCTTGTGTTCGTAGACCTTGTTGCTCGCGTCCTTGGTCGCCAGGCGGAACCGCACCCAATCGTCGCCGTCGCGGGTAAAGGTTTCGATGTCCTTGGCCGACAGCGAGGCGGTCAGGGCGCCGGTGTCCATCTTGGCCTTGAGCACTTCGCCGCCGATTTCCGGCAACGCGATGTATTCGTAGCGCCCGTACAGGGTCGGCTCGGCGGCCAGCACCGGAAGGGCCATCAGGGAAAGCAGGGCGAGAACTGATTTCATGTAGTTAGGGCTTCCATTGTGAGCGTGGGATTTTAGACCGTGGCCAACGAATTCGTTCGGTTAAACATCCCTGTGGCGAGGGAGCTTGCTCCCGCTCGGCTGCGCAGCAGTCGTAAATCGGTCTGGCCATGGCCGCCAATTGGGGGCCGCTTCGCAGCCCAGCGGGAGCAAGCTCCCTCGCCACAAAAGCGCCCCCAGCCTAACCTAGCCCAAGTGAAACTTTCGTCCAAGCCGATTTGGCCTACCACCCGAAGCTTGCTTATCATGGCCCGCCCACCCGTTTGCAAGAGTCATCTATGCGCCGCCTGCTCACCGGCTGTTTCGTCACCCTGTTGCTGTTGCTCAACACCCTGGTGCTGTTCGGGCCGCTGATGGTGTTCGCCCTGCTCAAACTGGTCTTGCCCGGGCGCTTTCGCGACTATGCCTCGTGGGCCGTGATGTGGATCGCCGAGACCTGGGCCGAGATCGACAAGCAGATCTTTGCCCTGTGCATCCCCACCCGCTGGGACATCCGCGGCGGCGCTGACCTGCGCGGCGATACGTCTTACCTGGTGATCAGCAATCACCAATCCTGGGTGGACATCCCCGCCCTCGTCCAGACCCTCAATCGGCGCACGCCGTTCTTCAAGTTCTTCCTCAAGAAAGAACTGATCTGGGTGCCATTCCTGGGGCTGGCCTGGTGGGCCTTGGATTACCCCTTCATGAAGCGCTACACCAAGGCGTTCCTGGCAAAGAATCCGGAGCTGGCCGGCAAGGACCTGGAAATCACCAAGGCCGCCTGCGAGCTGTTCAAGCGTCAACCGGTCACCGTGGTCAACTACCTCGAAGGCACCCGCTTCACCGCCGCCAAAAGCCAACAACAGCAATCGCCCTTCGCTCACCTGCTCAAGCCCAAGGCCGGCGGCGTGGCGTTCGTGCTGGCGGCCATGGGTGAACAACTGGACGCGGTGCTGGACGTGACCGTGGTCTATCCGCAAGACCGCATCCCCGGGTTCTGGGACTTGATCAGCGGCGCGGTGCCCAGGGTCATCATCGACATCCAGACCCGCGAACTGGACCCTACGCTCTGGCAAGGCGACTACGAAAACGACCCGGTGTTTCGCCAGCAAGTGCAGGACTGGGTTAATCGGCTATGGACTGAAAAGGACCGGCGCATCGCCCAATTGCGCAACGAGGGGATGGAAACCTAACAGTTCTGATAGTAGGCAGCGGCTGAAAAAGCTCCGATGCTGGAGGTCCGGATTTTTTGGACCTTGCGCGGAGTTCGGTGCATGCCTACCACCCCTCAACAAACCGTATTGTGCCGCTACTCCTACGACCCTTTGGATCGCCTGGTGGATTGTGCACCGTCCGCCGAGGCCGGGATCCAGCGGTTCTACTGCAAGAGCCGATTGGCGACAGAGATACAGGGCGCGGTGCAACGCAACGTTTTCCAGCATGAAGACCAGTTGTTGGCGCAACTTCAGCGCGAGGATGCGAAGGTCGATACCGCCTTGTTGGCGACCGATCAGCAGCGGTCGGTGTTGAATGTGCTCGATGCGAACCGGCTTCATCCCCTTATCTATACACCCTACGGCCATCGCCCACCGGGAAACGGCCTGCTCAGTTTGCTTGGGTTTAACGGTGAACGGCCGGATCCGGTGACGGGGCATTATTTGTTGGGGAATGGGTATCGGGGGTTCAATCCGGTGTTGATGCGGTTTAATACTCCGGATAGTTGGAGCCCGTTTGGGAAAGGTGGATTGAACGCTTATACATACTGTGAAAATGACCCTATAAATAAAGAGGATCCGACTGGCCACCTACCGCTACTTAGACAATTAAGACGTTTATTTGGAACCAAAATATCAATAAAGGACACCGTAAGCGCGATAGAAGGCGGGGCAAAAGTCAAGACAGGAGAGCGCACCATCGCGCGCAGGACGTTAAAGTCCACTGAAAAAACCATTCAACTAGACAAATATAAAAAAGATGAAATTCTTTCAATTTCAGAATCATTAAATAACAACAGCGATGAGCTCTACAATAATCGTATCAACCCAACCATCCCTATTGGAACCCCTAACAAGATCAACAATCCACTAAGACTTAAAATTGATGAACTTACGGACTGGTTCCCACCAGGTCCAAGCCGATCCGTCCGAATAAAGCATCTGGGTGATTCTATAGGTCTTCGCAGAAGCGTTGACGAAACAATAAGTGCTAGAGCACTTGAAGCAGCACCTTCTTCGAATATCCAAAAAATAAGAGCAATCTAATATTCATACTGAGGCGGCTTGCTGATCAGAAGGTGCTGGACCAGGCTTATCCCTTGGACATCCTCGTTTCATGCAGCGACACCGAGCCAACCGCTGGTCTGCAGGTTCCATCCAAAAGACTATCGAATTGAAGCCATCTATTCCAAATCAACATAAAAAACTGTCAACCCTGACAGTACCCCTCACCAGACCCAGCCATAACCATGTCCCCGAACCCTAATCGGAAGCACACCCATGCGAAACTTCATGACGGGCGGCGGTGGAATAATTCTGCTGATGATCGGCCATGTCCATGCTGGAGAAGTCACTTGTCCAGCCGTGACACAACTCCATGACAACACTGCGACGGTAGAAATGCAGGATGATCCCGAATGGCAAAGCCAGAGCCTCGTGCAGGAGCTCAACCCGGCGGCGCTGCCCTTCAACGACGCCGAGTTCGCGATCCATGAGCCTGACGAAAATCAACAGACACCGGCAAAGGTAAGCATTACATGCACACACGGTGAGAGAAATCTCACGCTGGATTATTACCCCACGCCCCAAGAGCTGAACTTGATGCCAGGGCTGGACACGCGTTGCGCCAGCCAGTTCCCTCACACGTGCAGGCGAGAAAACGCCGACTACCTCAGCTTGAGATTCTGATCCCCCTGTGGCGGATTTTCGATGTCGCCACCCTCATCAAACGCCTGCACCACTCCCCCAAATTCCCCCAAGGTTCTGCAGCAGCGAACCCGCCACGCCCTGTTGACCGAGGTACTGCAGAATAATCGGAGCAAACTGACCGATCATCCCACTGTCCATGCCCAGCGCGCTGAAGGCATTGTTCAGGTCGCCAGTGTCCTTGACGTTCCCCAGCAGGCCGTCGAGCAAGGCATTTTTGTCCGACCCGCCACCGAGCAAGCCACCCAGGCCATTGAGCCCGCCGATGGCGCTGTTACCGGCGATCTGATCCAAGCCCGGCACACTTTTGCTCAACTCGGAAAACTGCGGCTCGCTGAGCCGATTCCTCGCCAGCCCCAGCATCGCACCGGCACCGCCGATGGCCTGTTCCGGCGTGATCTTCAGTTCCGATCCCAGGGTATTGAGCAGCCCTGCCGCTTTCGGCGCAGCGGCCACCATGCCCTCTTCCTCACCTGGGTTGCCCTGCATGGCCGACACCACATTGGCGGCATCGCTGAGGCTGAACTGCGCGAAGGCCGGGCTGGCGGCCAGTGTCAACAGCCAAGACAGTGCAAAACCGCGTGAAACCTTCATCCGGGACATCCTCTTGAACATGAAAAAGCCGCCCATGAAGGGCGGCTAAAGCGTGGGTTGGACTGGCGCAGGCGAAGATTGTTCCTAAACGTATTGAGCTAATAGCCGATAGCCATCACAGAAAATTCTTCCAGGAGCGTAAGAAGTGTCTGATTTAACGAAAACCACGCTTTTTTATATAGCCAAAAGTTACCAAACATCCATATACAGTTCTAAATTGACATAAATAACTGTCAACCTCGACAGTAGCCCGCCCGACCAAAGCCGTGAATCGTTGAACTGAGCCCTGGAGCCTGGCACATGAAAAAAATACTGGCTGGAGGCGCGGTGCTGCTTTTGCTGATCATCGGCCATGTCCAGGCCGGTGAAATAACTTGCCCCGCCGTCACTGACATCCGTAGAAACATCGAATCGGTGGAAGACGTTTTTTTCGTCGATGTACAGGACGAGTACGAATGGGTGAGCGAAAGCCTGGTGGACGTGGTCGACCCGGTATCGTTGCAATTCGAAGGGGCCGAGTATGTGATTCATAGGGACGATGGGAACGAGCAGACACCCACCCGTGCGACCATCACATGCAGGTACGGGGGGATCAACCTGAAGCTCGACTATCAACAGATCCTGGAACCGGCCTTTTCAAAGTGGGTGAGCAATCGCTGCGAAAGCGCGGATACGCGAATGTGCAGGTTGATGGACGGCGACTACTTCAACTTGATTTATTGACCGCTAATGGCAACCGCGTCACTGTTCCAGCACACCGCCTCTAAGCGCTCTGCCACCGCCTGCACCCTTTACCGTACAGTGCGACTTCCTCCAGCAGAGTGTGTCCATGAACGTACAAATCGGCGGCGCCACCCTCGCGGTCATCCTGACCGGCATGCTCATCGTCCTGGGCGTCAACGAATGCCAGCGCGGTCCGCTGAATCCGGACGTTGCCGAGGGCACCAGCGACGAACAAAAAACCTGGCTGACCATCGAACACCGCATCAAGCGCTCCGACCCGACTTTGACCGACGTGACCCGCGCCCAGCAAACGCTGACTGTGCGCTACCGTCCTGGCGCGTGCGCGGATGACTGCGAGCCTTGGGTTCCGCATATGCTGCGGGTCGTCGGCCACGGCCTGGCGGCGCTCAATAGCGCGCCGGGGGGCAAGCAGTACACGCAAGTGACGATCAAGGCGCGGATCCTGGCTGATGATGATGTGGAACTGGTCTACGACATGCCGGGGTTCGACGCCATCAAGACCCAACAAGGCGGCTACGAAACCTTTGCCGGCATGCCCCGCAGCCTGACATTCAGCGGCGACGCCCTGGCCCAGGCACAAGCCTACTGCCAAGGCCCCAGCGCCAAAGGGTTCTACCCTGAATTCTGCGAACGGGTCGAAACCGCAACGGCCCATCGATAACCGTGGCGAGGGAGCTTGCTCCCGCTGGGGTGCGCAGCGCCCCCAATGAAGCGGATGGCATTCTTTCTGATACACCCCGGTGACTGGCTTT
>NZ_JABWRA010000170.1:0-227 GCF_014268705.1 Pseudomonas sp. SWRI179
GTGCCGGCCTCTTCGCGAGCAGGCTCGCTCCCACAGGGAATCCTGGGTGTTCATGAGTCTTGTATTCACAGCAAGTCCCATTGTGGGAGCGAGCCTGCTCGCGAAGGCGGTGTGTCAGTTTGCGGTGATGTTGGATGTGCCGGCCTCTTCGCGAGCAGGCTCGCTCCCACAGGGAATCCTGGGTGTTCATGAGTCTTGTATTCACAGCAAGTCCCATTGTGGGAGCG
>NZ_JABWRA010000171.1:0-224 GCF_014268705.1 Pseudomonas sp. SWRI179
CTTGCTCGCGATGGCGGCGGTACATTCAGCATTCCGGTGACAGGCACACCGCTTTCGCGAGCAAGCCCGCTCCCACAATGGACTTGTGGTGCCAGCCATATCTGCATCCACCACAAAACCCTGTGGGAGCCGAGCTTGCTCGCGATGGCGGCGGTACATTCAGCATTCCGGTGACAGGCACACCGCTTTCGCGAGCAGGCTCGCTCCCACAATGGACTTGTGGT
>NZ_JABWRA010000172.1:0-222 GCF_014268705.1 Pseudomonas sp. SWRI179
GGCACCACAAGTCCACTGTGGGAGCGAGCCTGCTCGCGAAGGCGGTGGGTCAGCTTGCATCAGTATTGACTGTGCCGCCGCCATCGCGAGCTCGGCTCCCACAGGGTTTTGTGGTGAATGCAGATATGGCTGGCACCACAAGTCCACTGTGGGAGCGAGCCTGCTCGCGAAGGCGGTGGGTCAGCTTGCATCAGTATTGACTGTGCCGCCGCCATCGCGAGC
>NZ_JABWRA010000173.1:0-219 GCF_014268705.1 Pseudomonas sp. SWRI179
AGCTTTGCTCCCACAGAAGGACTCCGGGTGCGCGCGGATATTGTGGCTGCAGAAGATCCAATGTGGGAGCGAGCCTGCTCGCGAAGGCGGGGTTACAGCCAATGAAGTTGTTGGATGTACTGGCCTCTTCGCGAGCAAGCTTTGCTCCCACAGAAGGACTCCGGGTGCGCGCGGATATTGTGGCTGCAGAAGATCCAATGTGGGAGCGAGCCTGCTCGC
>NZ_JABWRA010000174.1:0-218 GCF_014268705.1 Pseudomonas sp. SWRI179
GGTTTAGGGCCGCTTCGCAGCCCAGCGGGAGCAAGCTCCCTCGCCACAGGTTCCATGTCTGGCTTCAGGTTCCATGCCTGGCCTCAGGTTCAATGTCTGGCCTCAGGTTCCATGTCTGGCCTCACGCTCCATGTCTGGCTTCAAGCTTGACCATCACCGAGACCGAGGTCGGCATGGTACTTGACCGCTTCAAACAGGCGGTGAGGAAGGTTGGCGAA
>NZ_JABWRA010000175.1:0-212 GCF_014268705.1 Pseudomonas sp. SWRI179
ACCCAGCGGGAGCAAGCTCCCTCGCCACAGGGTTTTGCATCGCCAGGTTTATCCCGGGACAAAACTCACCCGCACCTTCAACCCACGCTCCTGCCCGTCGTGCAAGGTGATCTGCGCTAGATGCGCGGATATCGAAGAAGCGCGGTCGATGTTCTATTAGGAACATCTGAAACCATGAAGACCTCTCTGGCCATGCCTCTCTTTTGTGGTCA
>NZ_JABWRA010000176.1:0-210 GCF_014268705.1 Pseudomonas sp. SWRI179
TGCCGTTGTTGCGCAACTCGAAGTCGCCGCCGTTGAGGGCCAGGCCATCAGCGGTGATGTTGCCGTTGGCATCTTGGGTGGTCTTGCCATCGACATTGAGGAACACGTTGCCGCTGGTCGCCAGCCCTTCGTTGATCGCCAGGTTGCCGTTGGTGCCGATGCTGACGTCGCCGGTGTTTTTCACCCCGGTGGTGGTCTTGACCACGTTAC
>NZ_JABWRA010000177.1:0-207 GCF_014268705.1 Pseudomonas sp. SWRI179
CCTGCTGCGCAGGCCAGCGGGAGCAAGCTCCCTCGCCACAGGGGTTAGTGTCGAGCCGATTATCCAGCCCAACGCCACGCACTGTGGGAGCGGGCTTGCTCGCGAAAGCGGCGGGTCAGCTTGCTTCAATATTGAATGTGCCACCCTCTTCGCGAGCAAGCCCGCTCCCACACTGGGCGGCGGTGAACACAGCATCTGCTGCTCCCA
>NZ_JABWRA010000178.1:0-203 GCF_014268705.1 Pseudomonas sp. SWRI179
TGAATGGACCGCCGCCTTCGCGAGCAAGCCCGCTCCCACAGTTTTGGATCGGGGTGTTCACAAATTCTGTGTTCAACTCCAGATCCCTGTGCGAGCCTGCTCGCGAAGGCGGAGGGTCAGTTTGCGGTGATGTTGGATACCCACACGATATTGGGAACCGCACGGTCCTGTGGCGAGGGAGCTTGCTCCCGCTGGGTCGCGCA
>NZ_JABWRA010000179.1:0-202 GCF_014268705.1 Pseudomonas sp. SWRI179
CCGGCATGGATGCCGGGTTAGCCGCGCTGGGCCATGGATGGCCCTTCGCGGCGGCCCACGGAGCAATGCCTTCGTTCAGGCATGCCGAGCCCTAGCGAGGCACCGAGTGGTGGGGCAGGAGCGTTTTGCTTACTTTTGACTGGGCCGGCTTCCGGGCTCTTCAAAAGTGAGCCGCCGTCAGGGCGGAACCGTAAGCCGCCGT